>JANMEI010000389.1:0-6955 GCA_031376865.1 Acidimicrobiia bacterium
TTCTTTCGTCGTATTCCAAATAAGATTCACGTCGGTGAAGTAACAGCCGATGAGTTCGACGAAATCGTGAGGCGCGCAGTGGTCGCCACTGGATTCTTCGCCAGCCCTGAAGCTCCCGCCACGATGCGAATGATCTGCGCCGAGATGGGTGCCACCTCGCTGCGGCCCTGTATCCCGATGGACCTGTGTCGAATCGCTCGTAGTATTTGTGACTTCGATGAACTCGCGAATGAGCTGAATCGTGACGTGATCTGGCGTTCAGCCGAGATGTACTTCACGGCTACCGGCACAAAGTCGGGCACCACATCGCTCTTTGCGGGTATCCCCGCCTGAGGCCAGGTAAGTACCACTAGGGTACAGATCGTGAAGACCCGTTCGATGCAAACCTTTGACGAGGCGTGCAACGACGTGGCGGCTTCGCTGGTTCCCTTCGGGTTTACCTATCGCAAAACCAAACGACGGTCGTTCCGGCAAGGAAAGCTCTTCGATCATCTTGTTGGTTTTGCGACGTCTCGAAGCTCTAACTCGATTCCAGGCGAAGTTCACTTGTCGATCACAGCATTAGCTCGAAGCGATGAGTTGGCGGCGTACCGTCGAACTATCGGCTGGCGTACTGAATACGCGGAGCCATATCTGTTTGACGTTCCGATCGAGAACATCTGGCGTCCCGCACCGCCGTACATCAGGTACGACGTCGGCGAATCTGTCAACAGAGAAGACGTGCTGAAACAGGTGAAGCGCATCTTGGCCGAAGAGGTTGTTCCGTTTTTTGACCTGCTCGAACAGCCATCGGCGTTCCAACAAACGTTGGCCAAGCAAAACATTCCTGGGATCACCGAAGAAGCTGCGCGGCATTATCTCGGCTACTTACTTACGAGTTGAACGTTGCCGCCATCCAATCGCCAAGATCGCGCAGGGGTGCGGGTTCCATCGGGCCAAGCGGTTGTTGAAGCCCGGTTGCCGGGTAGAAGGTATGGCCAAGCCCCGGGTAGGTCTTGATTACAGCTGTCTCGTTGCCGCTCGCAATGAGTGCGGCATGAGCCTCGCGTGCACCGTCAACAATGGTCTGGATATCGGCTTCACCGTTCATCATGAGGACGGGCTTCGTGAAATCTTTCAGTAAGCCGCCGACGGTGCCATACGTTTGGGAATCGGCTATCCACGGGGTGTCGTCGGGGGTGAAACCGAAGTCGGTGAGGTCAGGAAATGACGTGTTGAATCGCTTCACCCAGTTAGGGCGAAGTTCTGTCTCGAAGTCTGCAACCCCATCAGCATCGAGATCCATAGATCTTGCGAACTTGTAGCCTGCATCACTTGTTGCGTCGACTTCCATCTGAAAGAAGTCGTAATTGCGTTGACGAATGTCTTCACTTGCGGTTGCAAACATCGATACGACAAAGGCAGCGGTCAGTCCGGTTTCACTCTTTGGAACTGATGCCTTGATGGCGTCGATGTTGCGATCGATCAATTGAAACTGGAGGGTCGTTTTGATGTCTCGACCAACGACACCCATCAACACCAATCCGGCAACATCCTTTCCATTTGGAGAATTCGTAAGTGCGCTTGCAGTGAGTGTTCCCTCGCTGTGCCCAAGAAGGACGATTCGAGTTGAATCAACATTGGGCAACTTTCGCGTTGCCGACAACACCTCAGAGGCATCGGAAATGTACTGAGTCAGTGTGACGGTTTTGATGCTCGGATCAGGGACAGGACCGACGCTGGTGACACCGCGTTTGTTGTATCGAACCACCAAGAAACCGCGACCTGAGAGTTCAGCTGCAACTTGGCGAAGAATCTTGGAGTCACCCGGCTCGCCAGGGATGGTTTGGTCGATATCGTTTGCGCCGCTGCCATGCAGCAAGATCACGGTGGGGAACGGTCCGCTGCCTGTGGCCGGAAACGTCAGTTCACCGGTCGCTTTCCATCCATCGGCGAACGTGAAAGTAGTTGGTTTTCGAGCAATGGTGGTGGGCCACGCAAACTCATCAGGCTTGGACTTCGCCACTGATGTGGGTGGTGCAGAGGATGGCGGTTGAGAGGATGGCGGTGGAGAGGATGGCGGGGTCATCACGGTGGCCTTGCTTTCAGTGGCCGCGCTCACGGAGGTGCCAGCAGGGGAGTCGGCGCTGCAACTGGCCAACACGACAGTGCCAAGGGCGGCACTGATCAGCGCGGCGATCAGATTGACTCGTACGGATCGGATCATGAGTCAGTTTCGCGAATGTGATCGGTTTCGTACTCCGTCGGGGGCATGAGTCATCTCCGCCAAAAGGAGGAGCGATCACGCTGCAATCGAGTCGACAACTTGCACCTGTAACATTTCGCGATGTCTGATCGTCAGCTTTCACATGTCGACCCTGATGGGCGCGCACGCATGGTCGATGTGACCTCCAAGGACCCAACTCACCGGCGAGCGATTGCTCGGTGCACGGTTCAGATGTTGCCCGAAACTGCAAAGTTGATCGCGGCAAACTCACTTTCCAAGGGCGATGTGTTGGCAGTGGCCCGCATCGCTGGCATCCAGGCTGCGAAGCAAACGGCTCACCTCATCCCGTTGTGTCACCCACTCTTGGTGAGCGCCATCCATGTCGAGTTCACGTTGGGTGACGATCGAGTAGATATCGAAGCTTCCGTGGACACGTTTGAGCGCACAGGGGTTGAGATGGAGGCCATGACGGCCTGCGCAGTGGCCGCCTTGACCGTGTACGACATGTGCAAAGCGGTCGATCGAGAGATCACCATCGGGGACTTAAAGCTCTGGGAGAAGACCGGCGGTAGGTCTGGAACGTACCTGCGGGCTCCTGTTGACGAGGCCAGCTAGTTCTTTTTGATGCTTGTTGCACGCGCTATGCGCGAAAGTTGAGTAACGTTTCTGTAATTCCCCAGGTGTCCTCGTTTGGGCGCCGGTCAGATTTCGTTACGTTGCGCCTGCTGCGAGCAGCCGGTTGCAGGGTTCCGATTCATGTTGGTTGAGGATGACTTACCCGTGAACATTGCAGTTTTGCTTGGCTTGGCTTGGTTGGCTTTCTTGGCGCGCTACGGCGTCCAGTTCTTCGCCAATCGACGAGACGCTGGTGGATCGCTTCCCGGTCTACCTCCACTTCCTGAGCGCAGCTCCATGGCTATCAAGGCCGCCCTTTACGCGGGGCGACCGGTTCAGCAACGGGGCCGCAGTCGTGCCGCTCAACGCCGGCTGACCATTCTTCAAGGACTAGCGCTCAGCACGTTGATGAGTCTCGTGGTCGGTTTCTTCACCGGGGCTGCTGGCGCCTGGTGGCTCTTCGCGGTGTCCGCTGCGGCCTTGGTCGCTTACGTCCGCGCATTGGTGCTCCGCAGAAACGCCCGCCGACAGCAATACGTGGAGCGTCTGTGGACCAAGGGTCGCTATGACGATCTAGGCCACGCCCGAGTGATGTCGCTCGAAGAGGCTCGCCAGCGCGCCAACCAAATCGCCGACCCGGTTTACGTGCCGGCACGTTCGTCACAACTCGCTCGCCGCATTGGTTGATTGAGTTGGTTGAATCGGCTGATTGAATCGGTTAATGGTTTGCGGCGGGTTGGTTTAAGGCGGGTTGCCGTACTCGGAGGGTTCGGATTACTCGTGTTGTTCGGGCCAACACTGTGGATTGCGGCGCGCTACCAGGCTCAAGGCGTGGATTTGGCAGATGGCCGCCAAGCCGACGTTGCGTTAGTACTTGGTGCGGGGTTACGCGCTGACGGATCACCATCGCCAGTGTTGGAGGCTCGCGTGTTGGCCGGAGTTCAGTTGTATCAGCGGGGGGTGGTTCGCAAGCTGGTCATGTCGGGAGATAACTCTCGGTCGCGCTATGACGAAGTATCAGCCATGAAACGCCTCGCTGTTGAGCGTGGTGTACCTGCAATCGATGTGTTGTTGGACTACGCGGGATTTCGGACTCTCGACTCATGTGTGCGCATACGACAGGTGTTTGGCCAAACCAAGATCATCGTGGTGAGTCAACGCTTTCATCTTGGACGGGCGTTGTTTCTCTGCGCAGACGCAGGCGTTGAAGCCCATGGTTTTGCTGCCGACGATCCGCGTCCTCAGACGGATCGCGCTCGGTCAGCAGTGCGAGAGGTGGCGGCTCGGTGGCAAGCAGTGCTTGACGCAAAGGTGTTTAATCGCCAGCCGAAATTCTTAGGCGATGCAGTTGACATCGATCGGCCTCCGGCCGAGGTGTTGTCGAACCCCCTTGAACCAGCTACACCCTGATTCGGCCAGCGACTGCGAGCTCGAAGGACTCGGATGGAATCTTGGCTGGACTATCCAAAAATGATAGCAACGCTTGGGCAATTTGGCGCGGTTGCTCTGGCAACATCGCCTGTCCTGCCTGGCGTAACTCGACGAGCCGAGCATCAATCCCGCTATCGAGAAGTTCTTCAACATAGCGTCGACCGTTCTCCGGAACGGCAATCCGATCCTGTAACCCTTGCATCACGAGCACGCGAGGTGCAGTGGCGAACCACCAGGTTGCCGCGGGAGTCACCTGGGTGACACGGCGTTGAATGTTGGCGAGCTCTTTCGACCAACCTTCCAACCAGACGGTTGGGTCGCTCTCAGCAGCGAAGAAGGCATGATCGATCGCGGCGAGATGCTCGAGCGGTGGCAACGTGTCATCAAATGCTCGACGTAGTGCCAACTTCACCCAAGGTTTCATTGGGACTAGCCCACCTGCGGCCAGTAACGTCAACGACGACACTCGCTCGGGATGTTGCACGGCGAATGCTCGGGCGACTCGATTACCAAATGAATGGCCGACGAGGTGAATGGGTTCGGAACCTGACCCGAGGAATTGATGAAGGTCCTCAACCAGGTCGTCCATCGTTGGCGACGCAAAGTTGCGCGCCACTAGGCGCATTGGTTCATATGCGATGACCGGCCACGATGCACCGCGAAGCGATTGGGCGAGTTGGTCAAAGTCACCGGCAGTGCGGCCGAGTGAGGGCAACAGGACGACTGGAATACGAGGGTTCATTGGGGGGAAGTACTTTCGTCAGGGTATTTGGGGTTCTGCAAGGTGATCGTTAAAGCGGCGCTGCTCGTTGTACGCCGTCATGAGGAAGCACGCTGTCCCAGTCGGGTGGAACGAGGTGTGGAGCGATGTCAGATAACGGCGCCACCACAAATCGTCGTATCCACATTCGCGGATGCGGGATCGTGAGCGTTGGCGTTGTCATAGTTGTGTCGCCAAAGAGCAAGATGTCGATGTCGAGGGTGCGGGGTGCGTTGCGTATGCTGCGCACTCGTCCGGCGTCGCGTTCGACGTGCTGACAGTGGGCCAGTAATTGGAAGGGATCGCGACGGGTGTCAACCGCAACTGCCATGTTGAGATACCTGCCTGAACCATCGGGGGTGTCCACCGGGTCGGTTTCGTACAGGTGAGAGATGGCAACGATGTCATCAAGCTGATTGACCGCTGCCCGCAAGAACGCACGTCGGTCGCCAAGGTTGGTGCCAAGGGCAAGGTATGCGCGCACAGGTTCTGAAAACCGCTCAGGGTCTGAAAACTGCTCAGGGTCTGACGGGTCATGGTGTGTGTCCACACACAATGCCTAGCAGGCGCAACTTGTTGATCACGAAGAGAGTCTGTCACTACGACCTCTCTGTGACCATCGTCAACTTGAGTGCTCGCTGACGTGAAAGCGTGTTTTACTTTGACGTCTTGTTCACTACTTCACACCTATTCATCGGTTTTGCCGCAGCCTTGATTGTGGGATTGTCTAAAACTGCGATCCCTGGCGGGGGGCTGCTCGCGACTCCGCTCTTTGCGATGTTGGTGTCGGGGCGACTGATCTCTGGCATCACGTTGCCGGTGCTGATCGTTGCTGATGTGTTTGCGGTTCGTTGGTACGGGAAGCACCGGCGTTCTGAGGTACTTCGACCTTTAGTGTTGCCAGTCGTGATTGGGTTTGGTGCTGGTGCGTTGTTCTTCGCGGTGGTGGGGTCTGGCGGCCGTCTTTTGAACGCGTTGATCGCCGTCATCGTGTTACTCATGGTGGCACTGCAGTCGTGGAGGCTGATCAGCGCCAGCGAACCCGTCGAGTCGACACCGGCGGTGGCCGCGGCCGTGGGTACCACCGGAGGTTTCACTACGTTTGTTGCGAATGCAGCTGGACCGGTGATCAACACGTACTTCTCAGGTCTCGGATTGTCGAAAATGGATCTCATTGGCACCTCTGCGATGTTTTACCTGACCGTCAATGTTGCAAAAGTTCCGGTGTACGTGCTGCTCGGTTGGCTCACCGACGGCGGCTCATTCTTTACGTTTGAGTCCTTACGATTCAACCTGGTTTTGGTGCCCGCTGTGCTGGTGGGATTGTTTGCCGGTCGATGGCTTCTCCCACGAATTCCGCAGCGTGTGTTCAGTATTTCGGTGCTCGTCCTTGCTGCCGTCGCTGCAGTTCGTTTACTCCTGAGTTGAACAGGCATCTGGTTGCCTCTTTGTGGCAACCTCTCGCATGGCTGATTTCTTGACCACGTATGCGCAGATCCAACCCGACAAGGTCGCTGTCATTGACGATCGGCCGGATGGCACACTGTTGCACGTCTCGTTTGCGGAGTTAGAGGATCAGTCCAATCGGTTAGGACGGGTACTGCAGGATCTCGGCAGCGGTCCTGGAACCAAAGTGGTGTGGTGCGGTCAAAACTCGATCCCACTAGTTGTTGCCATCGGTGCCTGTCGAAAGATCGGCACCACTGCTGTGCCGCTCAACTACCGGCTCTCAGATGACGAAGCTGCGTACGTTACCGACCACAGCGACACACAGATCGTGTTGGTCGATGCCGAGTTCGCGCCGATGTTCGCCCGTATCCGCGATCGGATTCCTCAGGTGCAACATGTGCTGGTTTTCGATGCTGTGTCGCACACAAGCTTTTCAGTGAGTGAAGGGATGATCGAGATCGAGCCGTTGATGACAACCGCGTCTGGCGATCCGG
>JANMEI010000400.1:0-2351 GCA_031376865.1 Acidimicrobiia bacterium
GCGCTACCCCCGTACATCCCCTCCAAGTCATGGCCCGGGCATACGGGATTCATCCCGAGCCTGCGTAAATCGAACCCCGCTAGATCCCGCTTCACAAACCCCTGATCAAGAACTCTGTCATGGACCAACCTGGTGCCTCGCCCCCGGCATCACCTCGTCGGCGGATTCATGTTGGCACGGTTGTCAGTCTCGTAGCTCACCCGTGACGACTCTGATAGTTGATTCAGCAAAGAGATGCGGAGGGTCGAAGGTGAGCGAAGCGAGTCCATGGGCCCAAGCCTCAAACTTTGGTCATAGAGTCAAAAATCATCACGTTCCGTAATGAGTAAACGCCGAACGTGACAAACGTCTCTTCAAATGTGACGTTGGTAACACCAACTCGTCTGGACAGATGAAAGCGCTTGAGGCCATACTTTTACGCCCCCCTTTAGGACTCCGCCACGTCCACCCAAGCCACCACCTGGCCCATGATCCGGCGCGAGTCATCACTGAACCTTTAAGAAATGGACCGCGCACGATGAAGACGAGCCAAAGCTGGCGTTCGCAAGCACTCTGTAAGGGTATTGACCCAGAAGTCTTTTACCCCATTGCAGACGAAGAGGGCGATGAGGCCAAAGCAATCTGCTCAACGTGCAACGTCCGCCTGATGTGCCTTGAGTATGCCCTTGCAGCCCGTGAAAAGGACGGCATTTGGGGCGGAGCTAACGAGCGTGAACGGCGTCGCATCCTGCGCCAGCGTCGTCGCGCTGCCGTTGCCTAACTCAACGCTTTTCTTCCTGTTGTCTGCGCCGGTTACCGGCGTTTCGGTTGTGCCACCCGTGACGCCCTAAATCGGGGTGTCGGGGTGAGCGGGTATGCCAAGCCCGGACCGCCATGTTGTCCGACGAGGTCGCTCATAGTGATGCGATGCGCTTGGCGGTCGAAGAAGGTGGCGAGGAGATGCAGTTCATCGGCCATATTGGTGGGGATGGCGTGTTCAGTTGTTGGAGCTGGTTTGGCCGGATTTCCCACGGATAATCGCCCGTTGCGGATGGTGAGGCGGTGCCCTTGCCAGTCAATGGCGATGAGGTCTTGTGATCGCAGCATGTCTGCTCGGTGTTGACGGGCAATGGCACGGGCGAGCACTCCGGCTCTATCTCGAAGGGCTGCTGCTTGTTCAAACAGTTCATCAGTGGCCAGTTCGCGCATTTGCTGGTCTAACGGGTTGAGCAGCAGGTCGGATCGATCGATAACGGATCGATCGAGCTTCCGGTCGGGTGGAAGCGCAGTCAGTGCTTCTTTCAAGGCAACTGCTCCGACCCGGGCCGCGCTCAACGACGGAAAAGGGCCGAGCAGCCAGCTAGGTGCCTTGCAAAGGGGATCCTTGACGGCAGCAATCAACGGTTTTGCGGCCGTGCCGCCAATTCGTATGTAAGCGTAGTTTGTCCAGAACTTTGACTGTCGGTTGAAACGTGGCATGAAGTACTGAATGAGCCGAATCTCCATGATTTCAGCCTCAATCACCGTGGCGCATTCGAAATGGTCGATCTTTGCCGTGACCTTGAGCAGCGGCCCAACCTTGCGACGTTCGTCAAAACCGAAGTAGCTGCGAACCCGCTGACGAAGATTGGTGGCCTTGCCGACGTAGAGCACCTTGCCAGCCGTGTCGCGAAAGAGGTACACCCCTGGGCGGCGGGGGAGTTTGTCGGTCAGCTTCAATTTTGCCGAGGACGGGTGGCGGCCAAGGGTGGGGAGCTCTAAGAGATCATCGAGGCCCATCACCCCCAGACCGGCGGCGCGTTCGAGCAGGTAATGCAGGAGATCGGCGGTGGCTCGAACGTCGTTCAGCGCTCGGTGATTCGGTTGACTGGCGAGGCCCAGGGTTTCCGCCAGCGTGCCGAGTTTGCAATTGGGAACTTCATCGCGCAGGATGCGACGGGCCAGCCGAAGCGTGTCGACTGCCCGATTGGCCAACTTTGGGTACCCGCGCTGCACGAGCGCAGCGTTGAGAAAGCCCAGGTCAAAGCGAACGTTATGGCCGACGATGACATCGTCTCGTACGAACTCCAACAGGGCAGGAAGCACTGCGTCGATTCGAGGGGCCGGGCCAACCATGTCCTGTGTGATACCCGTGAGATAGGTGATCTCCGGTGGGATCGGCACCCCGGGATTGATCAGCGTAGTGAAGGTGCCGATACAGACCCCACCTTCGTAACGGGCTGCAGCGATCTCGGTGATTTCGCACTGAGTTGGCGAGGCGCCGGTGGTTTCGAGGTCGATGACGCAGAAACGGACTTGATCAAGTGGCGCGCCAAGATCGTCGAGCGAGATTTGCCGCGGCGCGGCGGTGGGGCGCGAGGTGGCCCGGGTGG
>JANMEI010000419.1:0-6976 GCA_031376865.1 Acidimicrobiia bacterium
CTCGGACATCAGGCAAACCAGATGCATCAATGACATCTTGGATAATCGGGAATCGACGAACGGTTACCAACGTTGGGTTTCGCTCTGCGGTCCGCAACGCTTCGATCGTCACACACGAGTCTTTGCCACCCCCCACCGGGACCAAGGGACCAGCAGTAAGTTGGGCTCCAACCACCGGTTGAAATGACATCTCGTGTTGATATGTCCACGTAGGGTTAAGGGTTGGATCCAACTGATTGACAAAACAGAACTCGCCGAGGCCACGGGTCAGCAGTAGCTGATGGAGCAACACATCGTCGTCACTCATCGCAACTTCGTGAACCGTGATGTTTGGTGCAGCTGACGTTTTGTAGTAGCTCAACCCGGCAACCAGCCAGAGGTGTGTCAGCAAACGTTGTGCAATTTCCCAACGAGCAGCCCAAACCGGTGACGCGTCAGCAGCCTCCGTCGGCACATGAAAGCAATACTCTTCGACCAACTCAATGCTGTTGGCGTCTGGCGCGGGGTTGTCTTTGGTACCCAACGCGAACCGCAGTGTGGCGCGGACCTGATTTGGCTCACGGATAAACGTCGCCGAGACGTAATGGAATCGATCCCACGCCGCCGGCACAAAATCCGAAACACTCTCCACATCATCAACAGCCACAACAACCAACTTCCAAGGCTCGGATCAAAACGCGCGGCCAGCAGCGATGACCTTAACCAGCCATGCTGTCATTTCTTCTGCTGGCAACGGGCGACTGACAAAGTACCCCTGCGCAGTAGTGCAGCCAAGTTGCGCAAGGCACGCCAACGACTTGGTGTCCTCGACGCCTTCGGCCACCGTATTGAGCCCGAAGCTTCCCGCCACTTCGATGACCGCACGGACAATCGCCACGTTGGCCGGGTTATCCCACAGGTCGATCACAAACGACTTATCGATCTTCAGTTCATCGACGTCAAGGCGGGCCAGATATGCCAGCGCCGAGTAGCCGGTGCCGAAGTCATCAATTGCCAAGCGAACGCCAAGTTCGCGGATGCTCTGAATGACCCGCCGAGACACGTCACTGTCATTGGAAAACTCGCTCTCGGTAATTTCGAGTGTCAACCATTGGCCATCCAACCCAGCGGTCTCGAGCGCGTTTGCAATGTCGTCAGGAAGGTCGGGATCGCGCAAACTGCGAGCAGGAAGGTTGACGGCGATGTTGAGTGGCATCCCTGCCCGGTGCCACGCTGCACACTGAGCGAGCGCTGTGTGCAACACAAACCAGGTGAGGTCGTGGATCAGGCCGGTGTGCTCCGCCAACGGGATCATTTCGTCCGGAGCAACGTTGCCGCGACGCACGTGACACCATCGAACCAATGCTTCGGCGCCGGTCACCTGCCCGCTTTTGATATCGGTTTTTGGCTGGTAGTAAACGTCAAGTTCGGCGTTCTCAATTGCCTCACGTAAATCAACGACAAGTTCAAGCTGATCGGTGGTGACACGCTCGTGACTTGGGTCCCAGGTGCGAAGCGTGGACTCTGGCTCTTCTTTGGCAACGTACATCGCGACATCCGCACGCCGCACGAGCGCGCCGCGAGTTGCTCCGTGAAAGGGTGCCACAGCGAGACCCATCGCAGCGTCGACGTGGATCAGCGCATCACCTGCGTCGATGGGACCGGTGACGGCTCGAAGCAATCGGTTGGCCTGCGTTTCGGCGTCGGCAAGATCGACAACGTCGGGGATCAAGACGGCAAACTCGTCGCCGCCGATTCGAGCTGCGGCGCAATTGACATGCAACGATCGGATGAGACGGCGGGCTACTTCTGAGACCACCGTGTCGCCCACGACGTGACCGAAGCTGGCGTTGATCTCTTTGAACCGATTGAGGTCGATGACAATGAGCGCCGCACCGTGCGGGCGAGTGGTGGCAAGTGACGACGACACATTGGTGAGCGCAGCGTCGACCGCTTGTTCAAACGCCACCCGGTTGGCCATTCCTGTCAGATGATCGTGGGTGGAGTCGTGTTCGTGATCGTCAAGTTCTGCTGCAAGTTGAGCGCTGAGCCGAACCGTGCCAAAGGCGAGCGCCACAAAATGGGCCGCAATTGCTGCAACCGTTTGATCGACAGACATCTCGGCATGGGGTGCGAGAAACAAGTCTCCGAGATGGTCGCCGTTGTAGACGAGCTCATGAGCAAACAGGCCGGGACGTAGCTCTGGGTTGCGGCTGAGGATTTGCAACGGGTCCGTGGACCAGCGCGACGACCGCCCGTCGAACAACACGACCTCAGCAATCGCTGTGTCGGTGGCGCGAAGCACGGCACGCAGTAGTTCGAGCGGATCTGGCAGCGCTGTGGTAGCCAACATTCCGAGGGCCGACAATCGATCGAGCCCTCCGCCTCGTCGGGCGTCGAGGAGCGCCACTTCTCCGACGCGTCGCTCGAATCGCTGATCGGATCGTCGTTGAGTTCGACGGTCAGGTCGGTGAGGGATCTGGGTCACGGTGCGAGAGGTTTCGAAGAGAGTTTGGAGGAGATCGGGTGAATTCGCGTCCAAAAGTGATCGATCACTCTGTCAAGAATTCGCTAAATCTGAGGAATCTGCGTGGTAAATAGCCTACACCGGCGGCCAAGTTGTGGTGCGGGACGTTGAAACGCGACACCATTCGGAGTGCCCACGCTCGGTGATCAACTAATCTTTTCCGAGTTCCTCCCTCCGATTTCATTACTTTCTTCCACCCTTTTCAACCCTGAACGGACCCTGAACGGATATGCGCTCATGAACATGTCGACAGACTGGCGACTAGAGTCGACTCCGCTTCCCCGTCAAACGAGCTCACACGCCCCTGTCGTTCATTCGGCGGCGCCCCCAGCCAGGCCCGAGGTTTCTCCCATGTACTCGCCTATATCCATTGCTTTCTTTGGCGTCACCGGCACGGCCGTTGGCGCAGCTGGCATCACGGGAAGCTTTGGTGGCCTGACCAGCCTCATCCTGACGGTCGCCATCCTGTCGAGCTTGTTTGCGCTGGTGCTGGCCGCCAGGCTCGTCGCCCGCCGACGTCTCAACCCGTAATTGATTCGTTCCGCATTCGGAACCACCACTGATCAGCATCGTGCTTCGAGGAATCACTAACGCCGCAAACATTGTGGTCGTCCTATCGTTGATCTACTTGATCGCGATCATGCTGGCTGGGCGCCGACGGCCGATTGTTACCGAAGGCCCTACGGACAGGCTGGTTCCGGTCTTTATCGTTCCTTGCCTCAACGAAGAGCGCGTGATTGGTCAAACCCTCGATCGACTGCTCAGCATCGACCGGGCGTTGGTTGTCGTCATCGACGATGGGTCTGAGGACGCAACCGCACAATTGGTTCGTGGCCGACAAAACGATCGAGTCTTGTTGGTGCAACGTTCGCTTCCCAATGCCCGGCATGGCAAAGGCGCAGCCCTCAATTACGGGTTCGGCCAGTTGGTCAATTGGACCGCTTCACAAGGAATCGACCCAGCCAAAACGATCGTCTGTGTCATGGATGCCGACGGGGTCATCGACGATGAAGCCATTGATCGTGTCCTTCCGTATTTCCTTGAGGCCGGAATCGGCGGCTGCCAAATCTTGGTCCGGATTCGCAATCGCGAGAAGCTGATCGGCCGGATGCAGGATGTCGAGTTCACCACGTTCACTGAGTTGGTCCAGAGCGGGCGGCAAACAATCGGGTCATCTGGCCTCGGTGGCAATGGACAGTTCACGCGGTTGTCGGCCTTGCAGCAACTTGGCAATCATCCCTGGTCGGACTGCCTGGTTGAGGATCTCGATTTAGGTCTTCAGTTGCTGGCAAACGGCTGGGAGTTGCGAGTGTGCACCGACACGTCGGTTGGTCAGCAGGGTCTCGAAAGCGTGGGCCGGTTGGTTCGACAACGGACTCGCTGGGTCCAAGGTTTGTTTCAAACCTGGCGACGTATTCCACAAATTTTGGCCTCGCCAATGAAATTACGTGCCCAGATCGACGTGTTGTATTCGCTGGTCTTCCCGGGCGTTGTGACGGTTGTGTGGCCGGTGGTCATCGTCATCGCGCATTTCTATTTCGTGAAGCTCCTTCTGGCGAACGACACGGGCGCTGCTGCCGGCTCCGTCAACTGGTGGGCCACTCTGGCAGTTTGGTATTCGTTCACCTTCGGACCGGCGTTGTATCTGCTGTTTCATTACCGTCGCCGAACTCGCGAAATGTCCATCATCGGGGCATTTTTGACCGCGCATGTCTACGCGGCGTTTCAATTGATTTGGTACCTCGCGGGCTGGAAAGCATTGGCTCGGATCATCACCCGACGCCGAGGATGGGTGAAGACCGAGCGATACGTCGAGCCGTTAGCGATCGAGGTCAATCCGTCGTCGTACGCTCCCGTTGGGGCGTCTTCAGGGGGCGGCGTTGCCGTCGACCCTGCTCCCACCCAGCAACGCCAGCCGTAGCGAACAGATTTCCCGTTTCGGTTGCGCCTGAACCGCAACTAGTTTACAGTGCATTTCATTACTTTTCACACAGGGAGATGGAAGTGCCTACTTGGAGCCCAGATTGGTCAGACGTTCAGTTCGACCATCACGCCGCACGCTCATACGCCGAAGCGTGCCGTCGAACCGGAAACGAACTCACCAGGATCCGTACGCAGCGAGACGGGTTGGCTCGCAGTGCCATCATCGGGTGGGAAGGGACAGCGCGAGAACGTTTTGATGCGGAGATCGCAGGATGGGATCGGCAAGCAGAGGCGCTCTCGGCACAGCTCATTGCCACCGCGTCCCATGTCGAGGCTGCGTCCGCCGAGGCACGCCAAGCACAAGCTCGCCGTGAAGAACTCCGACAGCGATGGACTGCAGAACAGTGTGCCGAACAACAAGCGGCAGAACTTGCCGCCCAACAAGCCAGAGAGCGCGCCGCCGATATCGATCACGAAACATCACCGTGATCGCCGGCCCGTTGACCGTTGGTGTCAGTTTCGCTGCAACGAAACCTCGACGCCGAGTTAGCCGTGTAAGCCGAGTAAGTAGTGCCACCCCTGCCCGGTTGCGCCGTTTCGTTGCTGACGATGTTGACCTGATGGTCCCGGTCTTAATCGCGTCGAACTCGCTACCGGCTGCTCAGTGGCAAAGCGAGCGGCTCAGTTCGATGCTCCTTGAGTTGTATCGCTCCGGTATCGCCACGGAGCAATGGGTGCTGAAGGTCGCCGATCGGTTCGAACGGGCGGACCGCCGAGGCCTCGCTGATACAGCCGGTTAGGAACAACATGGGCGTTGCCGTCAAACTACGAAGATGACTACGACTGCCGTGCCACATGTCGACTATTTGGTGCTCGGAGACAATCCGCACTTGGTGGCAAATGAATGCGTCAACTGCGGTGCCCGATTTTTTGATCGACGCAACGCATGTGCGGGCTGCTTTACTTCATCGTTTCGGTCGGTCCCCATTGCCACTCAGGGCATCGTCAGATCCTTCACCATTGTGACCTTTGCAGCTCCAGGCGTGCCTGTCCCGTTTGTTGCGGCAATTGTTGATTGCAACGGAACCAGTGTGCGAGCAAACCTCGTCAACGTGGAGCCAACAGCGGAAGCAGTAACGCTCAATATGAACGTTCGCTTAGTTCCAGTGTCATTGGGCACCGACACCAACGGGGTTGAAGCAATCAGTTTCGGCTTCGAGCCCGTTTAGTAACCACCAACGCAAAGGAATCTTTTTCACATGGCAAACCATACCGATATCTGGATTCTGGGCATCAACATGACCAAGTTCGGCAAACATCTCGACAAGGACATCGTTGACCTCGGCGCCGAAGCTGCCATGGCAGCAATTGCCGATGCCGGCGTATCAATGAAGGACATCGGCGTGTTGGCCGCCGGCAACCTCATGGGTCGAGGCGCAATCGCTCAGAACTTGCAAAAACAGATAGGCCAAACTGGGATTCCAGCATTCAATGTTGCCAATGCTTGTGCCACCGGCGCCACGGCTCTGCGCGTCGCCATTATGGCTATCAAAGCGGGCGAGACCGACATGGGTCTTGCTGTGGGCGTTGAGAAGTTGGCAGGGGCTGGCTTGCTCGGGGCAGCGGCGGCAAAGTCAACCGACGGCGGGTGGAAACCTGAGGGCCGTTTCGGCGCAGTGGCCGGGATGGATGGTCGTATCGGCACCGACAATATGCCGGGCACGTTCGCCCAGGTTGGTATGGAGTACGGACACAAATACGGCGGGGCAACATTTGAGCTCTTTGCGAAAATCTCTGAGAAGAACCACTCGCATTCGACGTTGAATCCGTTGGCTGCGTACACCAAGGCAATGTCGTTGGAACAGATCATGAACGAACCAATGATTGCGTATCCCAATACACGAGCAATGTGTTCGGCAAACTGTGATGGGGCTGCCGCAGCTGTAGTGGTGAGTGGCGAAAAGCTACGCACGCTTAGCTTAGAACAACAACGACGGGCGGTGAAGGTGAGTGCATCAATACTCACCAGCGATCCCTATCAAGAAGCATGTCAGGTGTTGCCTGACGTCAATACGTTGACGCGCATGGCAGCCAAGCAGGCATATGAACAGGCTGGGATCGGCCCCGACGATCTCGACCTTGTGGAGTTACACGATTGCTTCGCAACCGCAGAACTTGTCCACTACGACAACCTCGGTCTCTGCGAAGAAGGTGGTGCCGTTGACTTTTTCAACTCGGGTGCACCATGGCGAGACGGACGCCTCCCGGTCAACGTTTCGGGCGGACTGCAGTCAAAAGGCCATCCAATTGCTGCGACAGGAATCGCCAATATCTGGGAGGTGTGCCAGCATCTTCGGGGCGAAGCTGGTCCTCGCCAAATCGAAGGCGCCAAGGTTGGCCTTGCGCATGTCATCGGGTTGGCGTCGGCGTGCGGAATTCACATCTTAGAGAAATCTGCCGCCTAGATCTGCTGACCCATCAAGTCAATTCTGTGTGATCGCAAGGTTGCCTCGCTCACCGTTCGTTCCAGATAGACGTGAAGTGCGC
>JANMEI010000484.1:0-5859 GCA_031376865.1 Acidimicrobiia bacterium
GCGTTTTCGAACACAGGATGTGTCGTGGCGCTCTGCCGGTGAGGTTGTCGGCGTCGATGTTGTAGCCGACCTGATGGCCGAGTATCCAAGCGCCGAAGCAGCCGTTGTGTGCACTCCGAGCCTGCTGCTGTGGGCCTTACAGAACACTGGATCGACCAACGTACTGTTGCTGTCTGACCGACTCGATGTCCAAACTTCGCTCGACAGCTTCTTTGCACAGGTTTTGGGCAGTCCATCTGGGGATCACTCCATTGGGCTTGTGCAAGTCCGCAACGGATATCCGCCTGTCGATGGACGATTGCCTGATGCCACTGATCTGATCACTTATGGTCAGAACCAGCGCGGCATAGCGTTGTTCGGAGCGAAGAGTGGGCCGATGATCGAGTGGTGGCGTGATCAGCTGTTGACGCACCCGTTAGAAAGCTCCGCTCGATTCAATCGATTGGCCCACCCCTGGTTCGACGAGTTTCGCAACATCGCGCCTGCCGAAGTAGTGATTGCTGATTACGGGTTGGTCGGGTCGTTTCGAAACTTCGATTTATCTGAATTGGTAACCTCGCCTGCCGCCATTGTTGACTTTGACGGATTCGATCCGTCGAGACCATGGGCGCTGTCGGACAATGGTGGCAACTGGCCACGCGTCTTACTGAGTGACTATCCATTGATGGCTTCGATTGTTCAGAAGTACACAGACGATCTGCAAACGATCGACATAACGTGCAACGAATCACCCTTCGAGCGGCTCGCCAACGGCCATCAATATGACCGAGCAATGCGACGTGTGTATGTGGATGCCCTTGGTGCTGCCCGGCGCGAGTCATTGACGCCCCCGGCAAATCCCTTTGTGGACCCGACAGCGTTTGTCGAGTTGTTGGCTCAGGAAGTTCCTGACCGTCCCAACCTGTCTCGCCACTTGGCAGCGTGGAAGGTTGAGCGGCCCGATCTTGCCCGCGCGTTCGACGACGACGATCTGGCTTTTTGGAAGTGGGCCGAGACCGACGCGTTAGCTGCGGGCATCTGGATTCCAGCGCGACGCCAAACTGCTCCATCGCCAGCCGATGACGAGCGGAACGCGCTACCAGATACAGAACTGGCCGGAGTAAATGTTGTTGGCTTGCTATCGGCCCAGCTCGGGGTCGGTGAGCACGGACGACTCGCACTTCGATCCGTCCGAGATTCTTCGATCCCGTTCTCCATCATTGATCACGACGACACGATTCATCATCGCGATGCGACCGTTTTGGATGGGTGGCCGATGGACGGTTTCCGTTTCGATATCGACATGCTGCTGGTCAACGCCGACCAAACGCGTTCTGCTTTGCAGCGGTTTCAGCGGCCCGGTTACCCCTCCCGTCCAACCATTGGCCTCTGGGCCTGGGAGGTTCCCGTGTTTCCCGAGCGATACCACGAAGCGTATCAATACGTCTCAGAAGTTTGGGTACTTAGTGAGTTTGTTCGAGCATCCCTCAGTGAGAGCGCATCGGCCCACAACGTCAACGTCGAAGTATTCCCCCTGTCGCTTCCCTATGTCAGGGATCGTCATCCTGCGGGCCACTACGCCGACTTACTCGCTCCACTTGGGGTAGACACCCAACGACCGTTCGTGAGTTTCATGTTCGACTATTTCAGTGTGGCCGAGCGGAAACAGCCATGGCGAGCGATTGAAGCATTCGTCACCGCGTTTCCAGTTCCAACACGCCATGGCCCGCAACTGGTGATCAAATCAATGAATCACAAGTACTTTCCCATTGAACGTGAACACACCCACCACGCAGCCCAGGGACGTTCCGACATCGTGTTTGTCGAACAGTACCTCGATGTTCCGCAACGAGACGCGCTGGTATCGGCGGCTACTGCTTACATGTCGCTCCATCGTTCCGAGGGATTTGGTCTTACGTTGGCCGAAGCGATGGGCGCAGGAACTCCATGCATCGCTACTGCGTGGAGCGGCAATCTCGATTTCATGACCACGGAAAACAGCTTCCTGGTCGATGTTGACTTGGTTGATATTCCGCTATCCGTTCCCGCGTACGCTGGGATGGGGCAATGGGCAGAGCCGTCAGTTGAACATGCATCGCGGTTGCTTCAACAACTCCTTGCTGAGCCCGATCTTGCCGCAGCCCGGGCAGCGCAAGCGGTTCAGGATTTGCAGGCCAGAAATCAATCAGGGGCTGACGCCCAGTTCGTCGTCGAACGGGTTCGTCACCTACGACATCAACACTCGCAAACCACCATGCACTCAGCACCCCGTGCGATACAAGGAGCTCTTCGATGAAAGACCAAGTCCAACAGGTTGTCGTTCGAGTGGTTGCCTCAGAGCTTGATCGCCGCGCTCAGCCTCTCGAACAAGCCATTCGCGACTTGCAGCAACGCGCTTCGAACATCGAAGCAGGCGGGGTTACCCTCACGACCGATGCGTTGGTACCGATTCAACACAGCGTTGCGTCGGTTACCGCCAACAACGATCGAGTCAGCGGACACCTCAATCTCCTGACCACTCGGGTGACCGCGCGAGAAGCCGCGGACAAACAACTTGACGATGCGGTTCGAACTCTGCGTGCCGATGTGACCGCTATCCAACAACAACTAGGTCAGTTGATTGCCTTGGTAGAACGCTTGTCGGCGTCAATCAAATAGTCGCGGTACTTGCCGGCTGCTGCGTCGTCAAGGCGAGCTTGAACCCGGGTGCCGTCATCTTCGTGAATGGCCACGAGCACTTCGCCTTCGCGGTGAAGCGCAGCCAGCACCTCGCCTCGTTCATAAGGAATGAACAGTTCGGCCACGCTAGTAAGCGAACGAATCTTTTCGCCGAGAACTTCGAGCAGTTCTACAATACCAGCGCCGGTTGATGCCGATACGCTGACTGCGTTGGGGAACTCGCGCAGTAACGCCTCGACGTGAATTGGCCACGCCACGTCGGTTTTGTTGAATACCACCAGTTGCGGAACAGCTGAAGCACCGATTTCTTCTAACACGATATCGACAGCGCGCATATTTCCTTGAGGGTCGGCCGCGCTGGCATCGACGATGTGAATCAGTAGGTCTGCTTCTGCAGTTTCTTCCAACGTGGACTTGAACGCTTCCACAAGGGCATGCGGCAGATTGCGCACAAACCCCACGGTGTCAGACAACAACACCACTTCACCACCAGGAAGCGCAAGGCGCCGAACGGTTGGATCGAGCGTGGAGAACAGACGATTCTCGGTGAGCACACCGGCATCGGTCAGCTGATTCAGCAGCGTCGATTTTCCTGCGTTGGTATATCCAACCAACGCCACCGTGGCTTGCCGGCTTCGACGCCGCCACTTGCGTTGTGTTCGCCGAACCTTTTGCAGATCGTCTAGCTGAGTTTCCAATCGACGAACCCGTTCCAGCAAACGCCGTCGATCAACTTCAAGTTTGGTTTCGCCGGGACCGCGAGTGCCGATGCCGCCACCCTGCTGACTGAGCCCGCCGCCTTTGCCCTTCAACCGCGGCAGCCGGTAGCGAAGCTGGGCAAGTTCTACCTGTGCTTTGCCTTCAGCGGTTCGCGCGTTTTGAGCGAAGATATCGAGAATGACAGCGGTTCGATCAATGGCGGTTCGACCCAAGAGTCGTTCGAGGTTCCGGGACTGAACCGGGCTCAGTTCGGTGTCGAAGACGACGGTGTCAGCATCGACTTCCTCGCTGACCATGCGCAGTTCTTCGGCCTTACCCTTACCCACAAAGTAGGTCCGGTCCGGTTCGTCTCGGCGTTGGGTGATCCGTGCGGTTTCGTCGGCACCTGCGGTATCGACCAGCGCGCTGAGTTCATCAAGTCCAAACTCTGCGTCGTCGAGGGACATGGAACCGGTGGCCACACCGACGAGCACAATTTTCTCTCGTCGGGTGCGGTCAATAAGTTGCGCCCGACGACGTTCGGCTGCGTTGTCGGTCATGACGTCCATCCAATCGTGATGCTGGCGATGTATTGCGATGGGCCATGCAGCGTTGCGTGTCCATCAACAACATCGACTCGAGCGTTGCCACCGGGTTGACGCACAATCACACTGGAACCTGTCAGGCCAAGTCGATGCATGACGCCGGCTACAGCAGTTGCGCCGGTGCCACAGGCTTGTGTGACGCCCACGCCTCGTTCCCAGACCAACATGTTGATGGTGCCCTGATCTGGCGCAGTTACTACGTGTACATTGATTCCGTGAGTTGGGCCGTCAAGGTACGGGGCTTCTCGTTGGGGCCCGACAGTGGTGATGTCTACATCGTCAATCGAGGTCACTGGGATGACCAAATGTGGATTGCCGACATCGACTGTATGTCCTCCGTCGCCGTGCACCGGATGTTGATCAAAGCCCAACGGGCCCATATCGACGGAGATGGTGGCTAGGCCGTCGACGTCCGTTTCGCTGACCTGAATGACACGGAGTCCTGCGTCGGTCTGTACTTTGATCGTTCCGGGTTGCACCACCTTCGCCATGGTGCCGGCTTGCGCAAAGCAGCGAATGCCATTGCCAGACATTTCGGCAATACTGCCGTCGGCATTGTACAGACGCATACGAATGTCAAAGTCGTTGTCAGGCGTCATGACAACCAGCAGTCCGTCGGCACCGATGCCGCAATGCCGGTCACATGCATGTCGGGCAAACGCTGGCAATTGGTCAGAGACTGCGGAAGGCAAATCGACCAGTACCAAGAAATCGTTGCCGAGGCCGTGGTGTTTGGTGAGGTGCAGTTCAGTCATCGTGGTGCCATTCTGACTGGTTCGGGACCCAATCGGAAATGATTTCCGATTATTCGACTTCTGCGGCTGCCTCTAACAGTCGCCATTCGACCGCGAGGTTACGCCGGAACCAGCGCTGTTGGCGTTTTGCGAAGCTGACCGTTGCTGTTTGTGCCGCTTCAAGGGCTTCGGGCAAAGTGACTTCACCCCGAACATGTTCCAGCAGTTGTCGATACCCAAGCGCCTGTCCCGCCGTGCGGCTGAGCTGAGGGCCATAGGTGTGGTGCAGAGTTTCGACCTCGTGCAGGAACCCGTCGGCCATCTGTCGTTGGTAGCGCTCGGCAATACGTGCTGCCAGCACGGTTCGGTCCGTATCGAGCCCGATGATCTGCCAACCGGTGGCGGCTTGTTGGGCGGCCTCCAGGCCCGGACCAAAACTGGAGAACGGTTGCCCACTTCCTAACGTCACTTCGAGAGCCCGAATGATCCGGCGACGATTTGATGGTTCCATGCGGGAAGCTGCAATTGGATCGAGCTGCACCAATTGGGTGTGCAACGCATAGGTGTCGAGGTTGTCTTCCAGTTCGGCTTTCAGGTCGGGGAACTGCCCGGGGAGCGTCAACTCGCCAATGATGGTGTCGACATACAGCCCGGTTCCCCCGGCCAAAATGACCCGCTTCCCCCGGGATTCGATGTCGGCCATGGCGGCGCGGGCTCGTTCAGCAAATCGCGAAAGCGAGAATTCTTCTGACGGTTCAGCGACGTCGATCAGGTGATGCTGCAACAGCGATTGTTCGTGTGCAGATGGTTTTGCGGTTCCGATGTCCATCCCTCGGTACACGCACATTGAGTCGCCGCTTACTATCTCTGCACCGATTTCTTGGGCCATCTGAATAGCCAATGCGGTTTTGCCGGTCGCAGTTGGACCAACGATGGCAATCCGATTCGGCTTCTCCACAACACTCACCGTAGTTGTTCAACCGGGCCCCTCTATCTGCCGATAGCTCAGTGATCTATGACCGGTGAGCAACCAACTCAGGAGAATCGGAGAGTCAACGCTCCTCGGAAGACACCGAACGCCGCTACCGCAGTGGTGCTTGCGGTGTCGGCCACCGTTCTCGCGCTCTACGCTCAGTCCGCCTTCAAGCCAAAAGGACTGTTTG
>JANMEI010000545.1:0-1065 GCA_031376865.1 Acidimicrobiia bacterium
GTCACGGGCGCAGCGCTCGGTCAAAAATCTGCACGCCCCGCGATGAAACAAAATGTCAGTCGTACGAAGGAGTCACGGCTTGGAGGCTTCTGGATCGGCTGCGTCGCTTCCAGTGATGGGGGCACGAACATCGAGCCCCACGTCACCCGCTGCGAAGCTGCGAAAGCCGTTTTCGTCGGTCCCGTTCGATCCCACGCTCCAGAGGGTTGCTTGGCCGAGACCATCGTTCTTGTAGCGGACGCTCAGCAAGTTGGGGTCACACGGGTCAATCGGCACCGAGTCGAAGTAGGTCGGCACGAGTTCGTCGAGCGCTGCGGGAAAGGCTCCGTGGACGCGGTGATGAGCTTGAAGAGCCAGCGTCAGTTCGAGCAACACGGGGAAGGCATGCGCTTCATGCAGGAACATCCCTTCGGCTCCGTTGTGAAGTAGGAAGACGCTCTCTTTGCCGTGGCTCTCCAAGTTGTGGCTGATTGCCGAGGCTCGGATAGCACGGGAGATTTGCCTGGCGGAGAAATGTCCCGGCGGCAACGAGGCTGTGGGATTGTCGAGATACAGCATCGTGGTTGAGCGGAGCAACGCCTGTCTGCTTGGGGCTGGCTGGTCGATCTCACGGAGATAATTGGCGGTGACGTGCTGATAGATGCGGCGCGTCCGCTCCGGCTCACCGACCACCCAGTACAGGGATCGCCAAACGAGGGCTTCCCGTTCGTGCATGTCGGATTGGTGCCCCGAGCGGTAGCGGATTGCCATGCCGAGGCCGTCTCGGTCGCGCAGGGAATTCATTGCGCGGATGTACTCCCGCTTGATCTCATCCGAGGTCGGCCGGAGGGCTGCGTGGTCACGGCGCAGCAGCTCCAGCGCCGTCTTCAACTGATCGGCAGTGACTTCCGGTAGACTGGCCCAGTGCATGAGGTCGTGCAGGTCCAATTCATAGAGATGCAGCGAAAAGCCTGATCGTCGCCGAGATCGCAACCGTGCCCGATACCACTCAAACGCCTCCGCGAAGTTGTTCTGTCCCTCGCATTGCCGCCCTTTCAGTTGCGCGAGTCGAACGATTGCGAACCG
>JANMEI010000562.1:0-1809 GCA_031376865.1 Acidimicrobiia bacterium
AGTGGCGTTGATCGCGAATCAGTTAGAGCTGTGGTACCAACCACAAGTATGCTTACAATCTGGCAAGTTTGTCGGTTGCGAGGCTCTTGTTCGTTGGCGACATCCAACCAAGGGATTTATCCTGCCAAACGAGTTCATCGGGGCCGCGGAACAAGCGGGCCTGATCCAAGATCTGGGTATTTGGGTGTTTACCCGAGCGGCTGAAACATTGGCCGAACTTCGATTTGAGGGATTGATCGATGACACCTTTGAGATCGCTGTCAACGTGTCGCCGTTACAACTCATCAACGCTTCATTGGTTGACGACTTCACCGAAATTGCAACAAGATTCAACGTGCCGATGCACCAGCTGAAGATCGAGCTGACCGAATCCACTCTGGCGGAACGAGACCGAGTGATTCCAAACCTGATTGCGCTCCGAGCGGCCGGATTTCACACCTCGATCGATGACTTCGGCACGGGGTACTCGTCGTTGTCATACCTTCGCGATCTGCCGCTGAACGAACTAAAGATTGATCGAAGTTTCGTTATGAGCATCGAAGAACAAAAGCGTGATCTCGACATGGTTGCTGCACTCGTCGGGATGGCCCATAGCTTGGAGTTGACGGTAGTGGCTGAAGGCGTCGAAACCGAAGGCCAACGAGATCGCTTGAAAGCAATGGGCTGCAACGTGGGTCAGGGTTGGCTGTTCTCGAAGCCAGTGCCCCTCGTTGAACTCTCACTGCTGCTTGATAGCGCCCACGTCGCCATCCACTGACGGAATTGTTTTCTCAGAGGTTACGAGTCACCGGCACCAACGGCTGAGGGTTTACGACGAGCCAGCACCACATCTTGCTCATCGATCAACACATCAAAGTCACCTGACTCCGAGGTCAGCTCCTGGAACAGGTCTTTGTTTCGATCTGAAAGTTCAGACCGAAGGATCAATAAGTACTCAACGGATTTCGGATCGGGCAACGGCGCAAATTCGTAGCCGCGCTTCCATTTGCGCCATGGGTTAGGCCACGTGTATGCGTCAGATCGGTTTGCGACAATATTCCCCGGTGTAATGGTGGCCGCTACCGCAGCGTGTGCCGGGATACGACTGGCAGCCTGATGCATCAGCGCTCCCGATGAAGTGGGGGCTTTCCATTCATTCCCGTGAACACCAACTGGACTGAAGCCCATCACCAAGTACGACAGCAACGAACAGATCAACGCAAAGGGCACGTACGCTCTCAGCACCCGAGGACGGCGTCGTCGCAACCATCGAAGCGTCTCGGCTGCGCTCAGAATGGAAAACGGGAAGAACAGCGCTCCGTGATGGTGCCAGATTTGTCGCGAGTCGGGATCATTCGAAAGCGCAATAGCAACAAGCTGCGGCGCAGCCGGAATCAGGGTGATCGGGTTCAGAAGATTCAGACCACCGGTTGGACCAACGAGTGACGCTACAAACTCCACCCCATCGGATCCGTGTAACGGCTGCGTCGCACGCCCGGGATGGCTGATTGCTGTAGCAATCACTTCAGGCATCGTGTTACCCAGATGACCCCAGAAGTCTTTGACGTAATAGGGCTCGTCGGTGCCAATTCGAGCAGGCATGACGATTTGAGTGATGACAACCCAAAACGAGAGCGACGCGACCGCTATCAGCACACCAAGTCGCTTTGCTGTCTGATGCTGACGATGAACGATTGCCATCGCAACGCCAAAACCAACCATGGCCAATGGCAAATCCTCACGACACAACGCAATCCACACGACGCAGAAACCCAAGAGCTTCCAGCGACGCTTCTCAACCGCCCACCAGGCCCAAAGAATCGCTCCAAG
>JANMEI010000589.1:0-4738 GCA_031376865.1 Acidimicrobiia bacterium
GATAGTCGTCGAACACGCACATCACACCCTTCACTCCGGGAATTGCAGCCACTTCGTCGAGGCGAGCAGCGATCGTCGAGTGTGAACCGGTGATAGACCCGATGTTGAGGTTGAACGCCTGCTGCATCTCCGTGATCTTCTCGGCGGTTGCGCCCGCCGTGTCGAGGCTCGCTTGCCCGGTCATAAAGGCAATAGCGCCCAGGTCTGCACCATCTTTGTAGCTTTGGAACTTGGCCTGAGCGTCGGCGTCGGTGTCACCCATCGTGATTTGAAACAGCACGTACACACCAACGTCGCGGCCCGACTTCGTGGCGGCTGCTTGGAGTCTCGCCGCATCACTACGCACCACATCGAGGTCAGCGGTTCCGATGATGAACTGAAAGTCGCCATAGGTTGCACAAAACTCCATGCCTCGGTCGCTTTGACCGGCACATACCAGCGGAACCTTGCCTGCCCTGGGCGGTGGCGAGAGACGACAGTCGTCCATCTGGAAGAACTCGCCTTTGCGATCGCTGACACCGCCGCCCCAGAGGTCTTGCATAACTTGGACGTATTCGGTGGAGTAGTCATATCGGCGCTCGTAGTACCAGTCTCCGGGCCATACGTTCATTTGGCTGTATTCAATTTGGTTCCAGCCGCTGACAATATTGATGCCGAATCGACCGTTTGAAATGTCATCGATGGTCGATGCCATGCGAGCCACCATGGCCGGGTGCATTGTCGGAAGCGCAACTGAGGCATAGAGATTGATCTTGCTGGTGGTTGCGGCGAGAGCCGACATTAATGTGAACGACTCGAGGTTGTGATCCCAAAACTCGGTTTCACCCCCGAAGCCGCGGAGCTTCACCATTGAGAGCAAAAACTCGTAGCCAAGTTCTTCGGCCGACTGGGCGACCTGGTTGTTGAGCGCAAAACTGGGCATGTACTGCGGGGCATTTTTTGACATCATCCAGCCGTTGTTGCCGATAGGGATGAAGATTCCGAGGTCCATGAGATGCTCCTTGAAAGCGGGTAATCGGGTAGAGGTTCGGGTGCGTGCTCCAGCGACCATACAATCGACGGGTGGTGCTTCGCCCAGTCGCCGGAACAATTCCTGAAGACCCGGGGAGTTATCAGTTCAAAGACGCCGAAGGTCGCGTCATCTACGTCGGCAAGGCTAAGAACCTTCGGTCTCGGCTGAATAGCTATTTCGGTTCACCACATCTGTTGCACCCGAAAACTGCGGCCATGGTGGGCGTAGCGGAATCGGTCGAGTGGATCACGGTGCAAACCGAAGTCCAAGCATTGATGTTGGAGTACTCGCTGATCAAGCAGTACAAACCGCGCTTCAATATCCGGCTCCGCGACGATAAGTCCTACCCGCACTTAGCAATCACGATGTCCGACGAATGGCCCCGAGCCATGGTCAGGCGAGGAGCGAAGGTCAAGGGCCATCGGTACTTCGGCCCGTACGGAAACGCATACGCCATTCGAGACACGTTGAATTTGTTGCTGCGCAGTTTCCCGATCAGGACTTGCTCAGATTCAAAGTTGGCTAGCCACCAAAAGCTGGGTCGGCCGTGTTTGCTGTTCCATATCGAGAAGTGCTCCGGACCATGTGTGGGGGAGGTCAGCAAAGACACTTATAGCGGACTCGTGAAAGATCTTTCGGATTTCCTGGACGGTGACACCGATCCGGTAGTGAAGCGGCTCGAAGCCACGATGACAAACGCAGCTCACGTGCAAGAGTTCGAAAAGGCTGCGCGCATACGAGATCGGCTAGTCAGTGTTCGACGTGCTATCGACAAGCAGCAACTCGTCGCTGAGAAGACCGACGATCTCGACGCTATTGGTATCTGGGACGACGATCTCGAAGCAATGGTTCAGGTGTTCCACGTAAGGAACGGTCGTGTCGTTGGACGCAACGGACGTACGGTAGACAAGGTCGAGGATCTCACCCGAGGGGAATTGATTGGGCAGATACTTGAGCAGATCTACGCCGACGAGCCCGCCGCTGGTTATCCGAAACTGATTCTGGTTCCCGACCTTCCCCCAGACCCTGACATCTACGAGGAGTACCTGGCGTTGCTGCGGGCCGACGCTCGCCCGGCGACCGGCGTCAAGGCGGCATTGCGAGTCGAAATACGGGTGCCTGAACGAGGAGAGAAACGAGAGTTTCTTGAGACGGTCACCAACAACGCAAAGGAAGAATTCGTTCGCCACCGGCTCAAGCGTGCGAGTGATCACAACGCTCGAGCGAAGGCCCTCAATGAGTTGCAGGACTATCTGGGGCTTGAAGAGTCACCACTCCGTATCGAGTGTTATGACAACTCCCACATCCAAGGGTCGGACTACGTGTCATCGATGGTGGTCTTCGAAGACGGGCTGGCAAACAAACGAGAGTATCGACGATTCAAGGTGCGCGCCGGCCAAGGAAACGATGACTTTGCCGCGATGGAAGAAGTGCTCACTCGGCGACTGTCTGCGTACCTGAAAGATCGTGACTTGCCAATTGAGCAGCGTGGCAAATTCAAATACCCTCCCAATCTCTTGGTGATCGATGGCGGCAAAGGGCAGCTGACTTCAGCAATGAAGGTGTTAAGCGAGCTGGGCCTTGAGGAAGAAATTGCGGTGTGTTCGTTGGCGAAACAGTTTGAAGAGGTCTTCGTCCCGTACCGCGATGATCCAATTCGTATTCCTCGGCAATCTGAAGCGCTGTACTTGTTACAGCGGCTACGTGACGAGGCGCACCGATTTGCGATCACGTTCCATCGCGAGCTTCGAGGCAAGCGAATGACTGCATCTGCGTTGGACGGTGTTGCGGGGCTCGGAAAAGTTCGCCGAGAACGCCTCCTCGATCAACTCGGTGGCATGAATGGAGTTCGTCAGGCCACCAAGAATGAGCTGCGAGCCATTACCTGGCTGCCTGAAACGGTCGCTGACGCAGTGTTCGACCAACTCCATCCCTAACCGCCCGGTCGTTCAACCTTCAATCTGAACCGGTCGCCCATCGGCCCCTTGTCGAAGTGCATCAATCGCTTGCACACCCTCTGATGCTTGCCGCAACGCGGTGATTCGGTCTTCAACGCCAACGAGCCGATCCGGGCTGGCCGGGCCGTCCATTGCGGCTTTCCACTGGATTGATGCCTCGACAAACTCCGCGACAGCTACTTCGACCCGCTCGATGTTTGCGAAGGGTTGGGCAAACGCCCGCCCTCGATCGTCTTTGTGGGCTCGGGATGCAGCGACCAATTGACCTTCAATATCCACACCCTGCTGAGCTATCGATTCGGCGAGCGATGCAAACTCCGACCGTCTTGCTGACCCGGTGAACTCTTTCGTCGATGCAAGTCGGAGCGCGGTGTGGGACGCTGTGCGTAATCGTCGGTGTGCTTTTGCGGCCTCGCCTCTCTGCAGATTCCAGTGCAATGGTGCGACGGATGGCGTCTGCGGGTGTATTCGAAGGCGGCGACGAAGCGTGCGCCACAGTACGACCGTTGTCACCAACGACACAGCAACAGCTGCGAGAGCGCCGATCAGTAAAACCCGCAGGATCAATCCCATGACATTCATGGTAGCCAAACTCGTGCCAAACCAGTCAGCTGGTGGTGCGGTCATCGGGCTGTTTGTCAGGGCTCCTCGCATCACACCAACGCCGAATTCCATATGGCAATCTGCTGTGACGAAACGTGGATCCTGGCCACTCCATATGGCAATCTGCTGTGACGAAACGTCGATCCTGGCCACTCCATATGGCAATCTCCTGTGACGAAATAGGTATCAGCACCCACCCGTTTCGTCACAGGAGATTCACGTAAGGGTGGATCGGCCACACCCGTTGCGTCACAGGAGATTCACGTATGTAGCGGAGCCGGCCCTCGTTCGCCCTCGTTCGCCATCGGTCACCCCCATTTTTGTCATAGGCCCTCCGTAGTGTGTGCTCATGCCGTACCTCATCAATGCAAATCATTACGAACCAAGCTCGTGTCCCTACTGCGGGAAAGTGTTCGAACGGCGCGAACTTCCCGGTCGGCGTGCGCTGTACTGCTCTCGAACCTGCCGCCAACGAGCCTATGAAACACGCCGGGCGTTAGGCCAACACCATCTACCGCTTGTTCCGTTCCGAGGCGTCGGTCAACCGGATGTGTTCTACAAACCACCGTGCTACTTCGGTGGAACCGCTGAATTCAACGGAATCATTCACGCAATTCTCCCGGGTGTCGTCACCGTAGATGGATTTCGTTCACTGTGCGGTCTGGTCGTCGATGTTGACGAACGAAAATTCGAACCGAAAGGATCGCGCCGTCTCTGCAACACCTGCAAACAACTCGAGAAACGCTACCCACCCAGCACGTACCTTCCAAGTTTTAGGCAGATACTCAGGCTCCTTGAGACCGTCAAGCGAGCAGAGAGCGACATCCGGCCAGCGAAGGCAAGTTGACGTGCCAGGCTGGTGTGGTGACCCGATCAGACCGAGACGAATTGTGGGAGATCAACGCGGGCTGGTGGATCGATGGATTTACCGACGGAGCAGACCCCGAATACGAAGAGCAGATCATTCCGCTTGCGCAAGTTCGACTTCCTGGTATCACCCGTCTCCTCGATATCGGCACCGGTGACGGCCAGCTTGCTCGTGTTGCTGCTCGCCTCAACATCGAAACGGTTGGCATCGACCCCACGCACAATCAAGTGGTGGTAGCCCATCAACGCGGCGGCGGCCCGTCGTTCGCTCGGGCAGAAGCTGCGACCTTGCCTTTTG
>JANMEI010000599.1:0-3516 GCA_031376865.1 Acidimicrobiia bacterium
AACGCGAAACCATGGCAGACGTGCAATCGCAACGCTCCATACTGATCATGACAAACCAACGACTCCGCATCGCCGACGAACTCAGCACCGCCATTACCCGTTCCATCACGAGCATCGCAGGCCACGCCGGCACGGGATCACAACTCGTAGAAGTCGACCCGATCGCTGCACGCGTCGCGCTCGAGACAATCTCGGCCATCAGTCGAGATGCACTCAACGATCTGGCCGGCTCCTCAAGCGACTTCGCACCGAGAGTGAACCCACTGCCTATGCCCCGATCGTTCCGACCCTCGATCCAATCGTTGTGTGACTGTCGCAATGAACGGCACAATTCGCTCCCCAATCCGCGTTGTCGTCGCCGATGACCAAGCACTCGTTCGAAGCGGATTCCTCTCGTTGCTCAGATCAGAGGAAGGCATAGAGGTCGTCGGCGAAGCCGCAAACGGTTACGAGGCGGTCAAGGTCGCTCAAGCCGCACGACCAGATGTCATCCTTATGGATATTCGGATGCCGGAAATGGATGGGCTCGAAGCAACCCGGTTAATCACCGCGGAACCGGCGTTGGCCGCGGTGCGGGTTCTGGTGTTGACGACCTTCGACCTCGATATCTATGTGCACGAAGCACTCCGTGCTGGTGCGTCCGGGTTCCTCCTCAAGGACACGCTCCCTAGGGAGCTGCTTGCTGCGGTGCGCGTGGTTGCTGCAGGTGATGCCCTGCTTGCCCCAAGCATTACTCGGAGGCTGATTGAAGATTTCGTCCGACGCCCGATTGCTCCGCTGGCCGACCCTCGACTTGAACAACTCACTGGACGCGAACGAGAGGTGCTCAGTGCGGTTGCGCGGGGTCTCTCGAATGCGGATCTCGCCGAAGAACTCTTTATGAGCCATGCCACTGCGAAGACTCATGTCAGCCACCTCCTGACAAAGTTCAGTGCACGAGATCGAGCACAACTAGTCATGATGGCCTACGAAACCGGTTTAGTCACGCCCGGCCAAGTGTGAGCAGCAGCGGAATAGGCAGGTGTGGTCTACTGGATTGGTGAAGATCATCGCCCATCGGGGAGCTTCGCTGGAGGCACCCGAAAACACGATGGCTGCTGCGTTTCGTTTTCGAATGCCGTGTGCGAGCACGCTGATGCTGTCGGAGCGTATGAACACAACGAGTTCACGTCGTCCAACCTGTCGGGTTCGACGAGCGATTCAGTCGGGTGCCGATCGACTCACGACGACAGACGTCCGTTCCGCGTTGGCTCTTCGTACGTCATTACGTTGAGCGTGAGGCTTCTCTGACTGCGTGTATGACCTCGCCGTAACGGATGACATCCTGCGCAGTCAATCCAGGCAGGCTGACGATGAGGTGTTGAGCACCCGCATCCAGAAGCGCTGACGCTCGCGCGATATGGTCAAAAACCGTTCCGGGGTTTTGACTATTGACTGCCCGTGCAGGAATCTTCAGCTCAGCAATCCGCTCTGTAAGTTGCTTGGAGTTGTCAGCAACTAACGCGGTACTGAGATGCGTCACTTCAACCGCTGAGCGGCTACGGCCTACATCATCGCAATGACGATGCAGCACGTTAACTTTATGGGCAACTGTTGCGGGGTCGCCGAAGAGGTTGCACGCATCTGCGTACTGCGCGGCAAGGCGCAACGTCCGACGCTCGCCCGACCCGCCAACCAGCAGTGGTATGCGCGCTTGCAATGGCCGTGGGTAGCTCATCAATTGCGCAGCAGCAAATCGATGACCCGCGAAGGAGCTGGCTCCCTTACCCCACAGAAGCGGCAATGCCTGCAACGCATCTTCGAGCAGCTCGTATCGTTGACTGACACCGGGATACTCCAGGCCGTAGGCATCGTGCTCTGCTTTGAACCAGCCAAGCCCCACCCCGGCGACAGCTCGCCCGTCGGACAACACGTCAATTGTCGAAATGGCCTTGCCAAACACTGCGATGTTGCGATGGGTGACCGAAGCAACCAAGGTCCCAAGTCTCACCTTGCTCGTGACCGCTGCAAGGTAAGCCAGCGTGGTGGTTGATTCATACATGTCATCCCATTCACGACCCAGTTGCGGAATCTGGCGGAAGTGATCCATCACCCACAAGGAATCGAACCCAACGGACTCTGCTGCCTGAGCTACCTCGGTGAGTTGTTGTCGATGTTGACTTGCTGTCCACGGAAATCCCGAAATCTGCAGTCCGAATCGAGGAGTCGACGAACGCTCATCTGCTGACGTAACGAGCGGTGTTTGTGTTGCTGCCGCTGTGCCATTTTGTTGACGTACAGTCGCACGCTCAGCGACGATGCGATGCACACTTTGAAATGATTCCGAGTCGATCGTTGAACTGAGTTCGTCGATTCGTTTGACCTGGTCGGCGACAACCCGGTCCGGTACCCGTTTCGTGCGTTGGGCATTTCGTCGTTTGGTGATTCCGACCGGAGCGAGGAACACCACTGCATGACAGGGCAGCGAGTGGGCGAGTGCGGATGAGCGCATCCGTGCTCTGAAGTCTGGGTCCAGCCCGGTGGTGTCAACCACGGTAGTGAGGCGACGCCGACTACGGGCTTCGACGATCGACTGCAACAGAGCGAAGGCTTCGTCGCTGGCTGCTAGGTCTGACTCGTCTCGACCGACGGCAGCGCGTAGGGCATCTGACGACACGATCTGGTTTGCCGCGTACCTATCTTGCGCCCAGGAGGTCTTTCCTGAGCCGGCCGCACCAATGAGTACGACAAGGGCCGGGTCGGGAATCGCAAGCATGGCCATGACAAGAGCATGCCAGTTCACCAGGCATTCTCTGCCAGTCGGCCCTGCGCTTCGTGCAAAGTGAATCGTCTTTCGTAGAGCGCCTTGCCAACAATCGCCCCGTCAAGGTTTGCATCGCCCGCACTAATCTTGGCTAGCGCTGCGAGATCATCGAGCGACGAGATTCCTCCTGAAGCGATGACGAGTGCTGTGGTTGCATTGATGACCGCTTGGTACAGGTCAAGATTCGGTCCGCTGAGCATGCCGTCCCTACTGACATCAGTCACCACGTAACGGGTGCAGCCGTATCGATCAAATCGCTCAAGCGTCTCCCAAAGGTCGCCCGCATCACGGGTGGTGCCATGAGCAACGAGACGATGTTGCGATGAACCATTTGCACTCATGATGACGCGCACGTCGAGGGCAATCGCAATCTTTGCAGTATGTGTACGTATTACATACTCGCACCAAGCCGGATCGTGAAGGGCAGTGGTGGCCAGAATGATGCGTTCGCAGTGAGTAGACAGTGCCCGTTGCAGCGAGGCATCGTCGCTGATGCCACCCGACAACTCCACCTTGACGTCGAGCTGTCCGATGATGAAAACGAGAAGGGCTGCGTTAGACCCACGGTTTAACGCAGCGTCAAGGTCAACAAGGTGAATCCATTCTGCACCCTGGGCCTGCTAGGTAAGCGCCGCATCAAGTGGCGAATCAAGTGGCGAATCGAATGGCCCGCCTTGGTTCACTTCGGGGCCAACCAAGCCTTGGACGGGCCG
>JANMEI010000627.1:0-4380 GCA_031376865.1 Acidimicrobiia bacterium
CATGTTTTGAGGTGGCGCAAAAAATCATGCATTTGGTAGCGTACAAATGATGCGTTTAATCGCACAGCAACTCCACGGCTTACGAACAAGGGCTTGTCGACCTTGAAATCGATGAACTGTTCCCGAACTTTTCAGCGATAGCCCTCGAAGGGCCAAAGGGTGTAGGCAAAAGCGCAACATGCCTCGAGCGTGCCAAATCGAGGCTCTATGACCCCGGCGAGCAGTCGCTCTGGCAGCTGACCCCGGCCGACTCGATCGACTGGAGTCCCCAGTGCTTCTGATGAGTGGCAGCGATTCCCGCGGTCTTGGGACCTCGTGCGCCGATCAGTCGACGAAAACCCAACCGGTGGCCGCCTCTTGCTGGCGGGCAGCGCGACACCGCCGGACTCGCAGGGTATCTCGTCAACGGTGCACCACCTACGCACCAGCAACGGCGACCACGAAGTGGACATGATTGTCGAAGGTGACGATCGGCGCGTCGTCGGCATCGAGGTGGAGCTTTCTCCCGATATCTCGGACCGAGACGTACAACACCTCCACTGGCTCAAAGAACGAGTCGGCGACACAATGGCAGATGTCATTGTTGTTACTACTGGTAAGTACGCGTATCGTCGACCCGACAGTATTGGCGTCGTTCCTGCGTCGCTTCTCGGTCCGTAGTACGAAAACAGATGGCAATCACGACGCTTGATGACCCCGACTCAATGAGACGTTTGCAGCACTCGCGAACGCCCTTGGCGTTCGAGTCCAACCACGTGGTGAGCTTCGCCCGTCGGCTGCCTAAATTGTCATGACGGCGGTCATCTATGGTGTTCGTGATGCTTACCGGTGGCTTGATGGTGTGTGGCACCACCTCAGATGCCGGCAAAAGTACCGTCGTCGCTGGGTTGTGTCGGTGGCTCGCCAGAAACGGTGTCAGCGTTGCCCCGTTCAAAGCGCAAAACATGTCACTCAATTCTGCCGTTACCCCCTCTGGTGGCGAGATTGGACGTGCGCAGGCGTTCCAGGCGTACGCCGCCGGCATCGCCCCCGAGGTCGGTATGAACCCCGTGTTGTTGAAACCGACGGGGGAGACAACGTGTCAAATCGTGGTGAACGGGCGGCCCTGGCGCGTGACGTCGGCCGCCGACTATCACGGACTGAAAGATGAACTCTTCCCACTCGTTGTCGACGCACACCAACAATTGCGGAGCCGCTTCGACGTGGTGATCTGTGAGGGTGCGGGCAGCCCCGCAGAAATTAACTTATTCGGTCGAGACATCGTCAACCTCCGACTTGCCGAAGCAGCGGGCATTGCAGCGGTGCTCGTCGGCGACATCAACCCTGGAGGAGTGTTCGCGTCGCTGTTCGGAACTGTCAAAGTTCTGCCGCCGGAATGGTCAAACCTGGTGCGCGGGTTCATCATCAACAAACTGCGCGGTGACCCGTCGCTGCTGCTTGATGGGTGCGAACGCCTGCAAGCGCTGACCGGTGTCTCGACGATCGGAGTTCTGCCATGGCTCGACACCACGTGGCTTGATGCCGAAGACTCAATGTCGATCGATCGACCGCTGCCGGACCCTCAGCCAGCTCGCTGTGATGAACTCGATGTTGCTGTCGTGCGTTTCCCGCACATCTCGAATGCAACCGATCTTGATGCGCTTCGTATTGAACCTGGCGTGCGTATTCGGTGGGTCTACGACGCCGCAGGGTTCGGCAACCCTGACTTGGTGATCCTTCCGGGTTCAAAAGCAACCGTCAACGATTTGGCCTGGCTTCGAGCACGAGGACTCGATGTTGCGCTGCAACGAACCGACGCAACGGTGCTTGGTATGTGTGCAGGGTATCAAATGCTTGGCACAACCATTGATGACAATGTTGAGTGCATGACCGGCACCGTTGATGGGTTAGCGATGTTGCCGGTATCGACGCGCTTTGCCCAGGAAAAGGTGAACCGGCTACGAAGCGGACATGCCAATGGCATACCGGTTCAGGGCTATCAGATTCATCACGGCAAAGTTCGAGTTGACGGTGGAGATTCGTTCGTTGTGCTCGATGACGACCCGGCTGACGATACAGGTGTCGACGGCGTGCGCGTTGGGCAAGTCTTTGGCACGACGTTGCATGGGTTGTTCGACGCCGATGAGTTCCGTCAACATTTTCTGGTTCAGGTCGCGACCCACCGGGGCAAGCGGTGGGAGAGTAACGGAGTAAGTCTGGACGTACTGCGATCTGTCGCCGTTGACCACCTTGCCGACGCGCTGGACACGCACCTTGATATGGCGGCGATCGAGCAACTGATTGCGTGGAGCCGTCAATATGGCTGAACCAGTAGTGAACCACATCGAGCCATCGACCGGTGCCCCGGGCTCATGCCTTGTCTGGAAATTTCCCAACCCGCTCCTGGCGGCAAGTTCGTCGATCGTTGGTGGCGGAATTGGATTGGTGAGTTGGGTACTGAACATGACCGTCGAGTCGGTATACTCACGAATGGACCCCGCCGAGCACCTCGTCGAAGTGGCCGGGCGACTTGGGTTAACCGATCGCGGCGCGGCGCTGATGACCGCAGTCGATGTCACCAAGTGGTGTGCTGCATCATGCGAAGGCGTAACGGCATGGGCAACAGTTGGTGTCCGCGATCCGGTGTGGGCCGCCAATCGTCACATTCAGCCGATGCCGCACAGCACGCTGCCGAGCCCGCCCCAGAGCGCGTTGACGGGCACGTCGCAGATCACGTTGCCTGGCACGATCAACCTCATTGCCAAGATACCTGTCTGCCTCACCGAGGCAGCTCTCATCAACGCAATCATCACCATCACCGAGGCCAAGGTGCAGGCGCTGCTCGACCACGGGATCGACGGAACTGGCACGGCCAGTGATGCGGTTTGTGTCCTGTGCCCACTTCCCAGCCCATCTCCCAGCGCACCAACCAGCCGTGATGGCGCGGAAGTAGAAGTCTTTGGCGGCCCCCGCTCGATCTGGGGTGCCCGACTCGCACAAGCTGCCTACAACGTCGTGTCCGAAGGCATCATCCGGCAGTTGAAATTCAACCGCCAATCGACAACCAACCCATGAGCTTCCCGACGCCGGGCCCCCACGGAGGCGATGCCGACATGCTTGCCGCAGCGTTGCGCCTCGACCCGACCCAGATGATTGATCTGTCGGCCAGCATGAACCCGTTTGCCCCCGATGTGTCTGCTTTGCTGATTGACCGTCTCCGCGACATACGAGTGGTCGGTCGTTATCCTGATGCAGCCCACATAACCTCGCGATTAGCGAACGCCATTGGCATTGACCCCGAACTGCTGGTGATGACCAATGGGGGATCGGAAGCCATTGCGCTCGTCGCTCATGAAGTGCCCGCCGCTCATGTTGTTGAACCAGAATTTTCGCTCTACAAACGACACCTTCAACGAGTTGAATCCGCATCGCCTCGTTGGCGATCGAATCCGTCCAATCCACTTGGCACACTTGCTGAACCGCACGAGAACGCAGGGGTGTGGGACGAAGCGTTCTATCCACTAGCTACCGGTACCTGGACACGGGGCGACTCCACTTCATGGCGCTTGGGTTCGCTGACCAAGCTGTGGGCATGCCCCGGATTGCGCCTCGGCTTTGTCATTGCGCCGAGTGCAGAAGCAGCGCGCCGCATTCGTGAGCGCCAACCTCGATGGGCGGTCAACGGCCTAGCCCTTGCCGTGGTCGATGATTTGCTGAACGTCACTGATTTGATCGGATGGAAGCAACAAATCGACTCACTGAGGGCCATGTTGGTGAGCGAACTTCTCTCGCTGAGCTATCGGGTTGAAGACACCGCTGTGAACTGGGTTTTGGTGCAGTGCGATCTTCGTGAACAGCTTGCGCCGCACGGCATTGTAGTTCGAGACTGTGCGTCCTTTGGGATGAACGGCTGGTCCCGCGTTGCGCTCCCTCGCCCAGTCGAGATGGAACGTGTACTTACTGCTTTTGCTGCGGTCAACCGATGAAAGGCGCGGCTGCGCTTGCTGGGTTGCTGGTTGACCAACGTTTCGGTGAGCCGCCAACCTCGGTGCACCCGGTGGTGTGGTTCGGAAAACTGATGAACGGTGTTGAACGGCGCGTCTATGCAGATCGGCGCAGCAACGGAGTTGTCCATCTTGCTATCGGTGCAGGAGTTGCTGCCGTAGTTGGAGTTGGGCTTCGTCGTCTCGTGGGGTCAACCGCGGCGACCATATTGGCAACGGCGGCCTGTGCAGCTGGCAAGATGCTCGACGAAGAGGCAACCACCATCGCGAACTTCCTCCAGGGCGGTGATGTCGAAGCGGCTCGACTACGTGTGAAGTCGCTGGTCGGCCGTGACACCGCGCAACTTGACGAGTCCGAAATCAGTCGAGCTGTCATCGAATCGCTGGCGGAGAACTC
>JANMEI010000636.1:0-5571 GCA_031376865.1 Acidimicrobiia bacterium
CAATTTTGTGATGTCGGTCAAGTCATCACTGTCAGCGGTGTTGGCAGCGGTGTCGCGGCTGCGTGACCGGCGGAGGTCTCCGATCGTCTTGGCTTTGGCTCGTAGCTCCGTGACGTTAGCCATCGGCGGTCCGGTGCGGGCCCAATCCAATAGCTCGTCAACCTTTTCCATAGCCCCGGCAAGGACCGCCTCGACTCGGCCGTCTTCCCGATTGCGAACCCAGCCCTTGACGCCAAGCTCTTCTGCTCGTCGTTGCATCGAATCGCGGAACCCTACGTTTTGGACCCGACCCGAGACAAACAAATGCTGGACAGATTCGCGCGCTTGCGCCGCGGCCAAGGATCCTTTCATCATCGGCGTCTGACGTTTCGCTACCGATGCCAGTGCAGCGTCAAACACCGGCCAATAGATATCAGGAGAGTTCACGGCGGCGCGGTGATCAAGCGCGACTGCGTGCTCGGTAGCGTTCGGAATCAATGCCGCTAATTGATGTTGGCGGGTGGCGGGAACGGTGTCGTCTTCGGTGGTGACGACCACAGCGGTTGGAGCTGAGATTGAACCCAGCCACGGCTCTGATCGGAAACGGCCAACGGCTTGACCAGCCTGAGCGACATTGCCGGCGTGATGGTCCTTCCACTCGGTAGCCATCCAGTCAGCTAGCGGCGAATCTTTGTTAGGTGATCGGAATCGTCCCGGGAGGCGGTCAACCAAAAACTTGGGTGCGGCGTTCAGCGCTTTGACCGCACCGCCCAGCAGTGACTCGAAAAAGAACTCGTCGCCCCTGGTTTCTTGAAACACTGCGGCGGTGCTACACAGCACCAGGCCGGCCACACGAGTGGGATGTCGATGCGCGACCAGCTGCGCAATCGTTCCACCCATCGAATACCCGACGGGCACGATCTGTTCCCAGCCCAGGGCGTCTGCGACCGCAATCACATCGTCGGCACAGTCTTCGAGGGTGAACACATCGGGCCGCAACCCCGTTCCGTGACCGCGCTGATCCCAGGCGACAAACGCATGCCGTTCCGAGATTCGTTCATAGAGGCGAAACCAGTTGAGGTTGGCACTCACCGTCCAGCCGTGGATCAAGACCAGCGGCGGCATCCGACGGGCCCGGCGACGGTCGGTGGGGCCGGTGGAGAATCGAATCGTTAAGACACCACGCTCGCCTAGGTCGAGTTCTCTGACCTCAGGAAGGACAGGCGTCGCGATCGGGTCGCCGTTACGGCGGAGGGTTTTCGCCATGGGCTACTAGTTTGACCGACTCGGCGGCCAGCGAACGCCAAAACGCGCGCGTCGCCGGTCTGAAACCCCTTTTTTTGCTCACTCAGATGTTTCACGCGCGCAAAATCGATGTTTCACGCGCGGAAAGCGGGGTTAGTCGGGGTCGTCTTCGTGCCCCGGCTTTTGCTGCATCAAGCCGGCGTAGGCTTCGATGGCGGTGGCTGCCCCGGTGACCACCCGGTGGATCTGCTCGCAAATGGGCATCCGCACGCCGTGACGTTCGGCCAGATACATCACGATTTCGGCGGTTTTCACCCCTTCGGCCACCATATGCATCTCATCGAGGATGTCTTGCAGTTTGCGTCCCCTGCCAAGTTGCTCGCCGACGTAGCGGTTTCGTGAGTGCGGCGATGAACACGTCGCAATGAGATCGCCCAAGCCAGCCAGGCCAGCGAACGTGCCGGGCTGTCCGCCCATCGCCACCCCGAGGCGGGTGAGCTCCGCCAGCCCTCTCGACATGACAGCAGCGCGCGTGTTATCGCCCACGCTTAACCCTTCGGCCATCCCGGTAGCAATAGCGATGACGTTCTTCAACGCGCCGCCCACTTCACAGCCGACCACATCATGGTTTGTGTACAGACGAAACACGTCTCGATGAAACACGTCTTGCAAGGCGCGGGCAACCGCCTGATCCTCGGTTGCGATAACGCCACCTGCCGCAAGGCCAGCCATGATTTCCTTGGCAAGGTTCGGGCCGGTAAGTGCCGCTGCAGGGTGCCCGGGAAGGACCTCTTTGATGACCTCGGTCATGCGAAGCATTGTGCCCTTTTCGAATCCCTTGGTCAGCGACACGACCGGAATCCATGGGCGCAGCGCCGGTGCTGCTGTGGTGAGCACATCTCGGAAGCTGTGCGATGGCACACCAACGACGACCACATCGGCGGCGCTGATCGCTTCAGTCAAATTTGTGGTGGCACGAAGACGTTGGGGGAGCGAGAAACCTTTCAGGTATTGCTCATTGGTATGCGTGCTGTTGATCTCGTCAACCGTGTCGGCGTTGCGTGCCCACAAAACCGTGTCGTTTCGCTTCCACGCTGCCAACGACGCAACAGTTGTTCCCCACGACCCTGCTCCTAAAACGGCTACCTTCATCCCTTCAGTGTTGCCGAATTAGTCTTCGTGTGCCTGCCCAGGTTGTGTTTCGTCGTTGTACCCGTCACCAGAACCGCGAGAAGCGATGCACCGACGACATTCATCACGAGGTCCAACATGGTGTCTCGCCACGCCCACAGCCCCTGCCATGGGGTTTGAGCCCAACCCGCAGCAAACGTCTTGTACTCCACAACTTCGACAGCGTTGCCAAGCAATACGACCAGCCCGATGGCCATCACTATGCGTTCAATCCTGCTGACATGGTTCCACCATCGCGCCAACAGCGGGATAAACAGCGAGACCATCGCCGCTGACCACATCACGTGCTGGAATCGGTTGGGGAGCCCGTTGTGTGCAATCAATCCAGTGCGTTGAGCCCAAAACCATCCAACGATGAAGACCGGGAAGCCAATGAGCGCGACGCGGTGGACGCGTTGTTGGATAGGGGTGAGTACTGGGAACAGGCGGAAGCGATCGGCGACAGCCAACACACCAGTCAGTATCATCCACACAAACATAAACGCCGCGATGTCGGGAATCGATCGTCGGGTAGCGACCGAGAAGAGGAGCGCTTCAAGCGCCGAGAGGGCAAACCACATCCAGTGACCTTGGCCGGTCAACAAGACTGAGTCAACCCTCCCTGAACGTACCCAAGGGTCAAGAACCCTGAATGAGGTGCGGGTTCGTCAGCCGGTGCGTTCGGTTGACAGCGTTCGCAGTTGGCGCAGCACCACCGACAACGCAGCCAGTTCAGAACCGTGGATTGATTCGGTTTGCGTCACCAGATCCAGATGGCGCGTCACTGCCTCTTCGCGAGCCGTCATCCAGTTGCGCACCCGTTCTTCTGGGGTGCCCGACGCGCTCGCGGCCAGCACGCTGCGGGCCAGCACCACATGCTCGCCAGCCAGGTCATCTCGCAACGATGAACGGGCCAGCGCATCCCATTGATCTTCACGAGGCAAACGCAAAATGCGTCGGCGTAGTCGACCGATCAACAACAAATCATCGAGCGCCAGCAGTACGCCTCCCACGGTGTTGCGATCCTGCCCGGTTGCATCGGCCGAGGCAACCACGTCCAAGAGGCTGGTCGCGAATTCAAACTGAGCGGCTTGACGGGCCAGCGATTCGTTCAGTCCCATTTCAACGAATCGTGCTGATCGGTGAGCAAGCGCTTCAGCATCTGATCCGGGGGTGCCACCGGAGGATTGCAGACCATCGAGTAGCGACGCCAACTCGGCCAACGTCGGTCCATACGCCGCAATGGCAGCCGGAACATCGAGCGGCAATGTCCGGCTGCGCAACAACCACCTGGCAACCCGTTCGACGGCCCGATCAGCCTCTAACAAGAGTTGAACCACGTTGGCATCAGCAACGCGGCCGTCTAAAGCACTGACTGCTGCCCAGTAGTTGTCAATGTCCAAGATTGATGTCGCCACTGTATGCGCGCGGACAATATCTATGACGGACGCGTGTGTTTCTTCTGCCATCCGGAACACGAACGTGATGCCATTGCGATTGACGACACGGTTGGCCAGTACGGTTGCCAAGATTTCGTGTCGCAGCGGATGGGCTAACACACGGTCGCCTAGTTGAGCGACCAGTTGTATAGGAAAGTACGTGCGCAGGCTATGAGCAAAGGACACGTCGTCGGCAGGCCGTGCATCGACGAGTTCCTCGGTGATAGCTAACTTGGTATGCGCCACGAGAACAGCGAGTTCGGGAATGGTGAGCCCAGCACCGCCAGCTTTGCGCTCAGCAAAACCAGCGACGCTCGGAAGTGCCTCGAGTGCTCGATCAATCCGCCCCGATGCTTCCAGTTCACCGACGTAGCGGGCGTGAAGGTCAATCATCCCAGGCCCCTCGGCGTAGAGGTTGCCGAGAAGTCGATTTTGATCAATGTTGTCGGCGAGTACGTGGTGAGCAACATCGTCGGTTAATTGGGCAAGCATCGTGTTGCGAGCTTCGATCGTTAACGTTCCTTCGGCCACAATTTGATCCACCAAAATTTTGAGGTTTACTTCATGATCGGACGTATCAACACCTGCGGAGTTGTCGATTGCGTCAGTGTTGATCCAACCGATAGTTCCGATCGGTTCCTGTCGAAGGCGGTGGGCGAACTCAATTCGGCCGCGTTGGGTGACACCCAGGTTTCCACCCTCGCCAACGATCGCACATCGGAGTTCAGTGGCATCGGCGCGAATTGCATCGTTTGCCTTGTCGCCAACTTGAGAATGCGTTTCAGTCGATGCCTTGATGTACGTACCGATACCACCGTTCCACAACAGATCGACAGGAGCGCGCAGAACAGCGCCAAGTAGTTCGTTCGGTGCTAGCTCAGTGGGGCCGTCAGCGGCGAGCCCAAGTGCGATACGAACCTCGGCGCTAAGAGGGATCGCTTTTGCTGTGCGTGGCCAAACTCCTCCACCGGTCGAGATCACTGTGCGGTCGTAGTCATCCCAGGATGACCGTGGGAGCCCAAACAATCGTGCACGCTCAGCAAACGATGTCGTCGGATTTGGTGTGGGGTCGAGAAAGATGTGTCGGTGATCAAACGCCGCTACTAATGCGATGTTGTTGGCTAGCAACATTCCGTTGCCGAACACGTCGCCTGACATGTCGCCCACACCAGCGACGGTGAATGCCTCGGCATCGGCAGCATCAATATCGCGTCCGAGGCGAAGGAAGTGACGCTTTACCGACTCCCAGGCTCCGCGGGCGGTGATGCCCATAGCCTTGTGGTCGTACCCAACCGAACCACCCGACGCGAATGCATCGCCTAGCCAGTGGTGACGGGCGAGGCTGATCTCGTTGGCGATGTCGGAGAACGTCGCCGTCCCTTTATCGGCTGCAACCACGAGGTACGGATCGTCAGTGTCCCAGCGGACCGTCTCGGCAGGAGGAACAACCGTGCCTCCGATCAAATTGTCAGTCAGGTCAAGCAAGGCGCCGATGAACGTTTGATAGCAGGCGATTCCCTCGGCCTGCTGAGCGGCACGGTCCAACCCCATCGCAGGCTTTCGGACAACAAAACCACCCTTTGCGCCAGCAGGCACGATCACCGCGTTTTTGACTGCCTGTGCCTTCATCAGCCCCAGAATCTCGGTGCGAAAGTCCTCCGGACGATCACTCCACCGAAGTCCGCCACGAGCGACAGCACCCATTCGTAAGTGAACGCCTTCTACCTGTGGACACGAC
>JANMEI010000653.1:0-1384 GCA_031376865.1 Acidimicrobiia bacterium
CCACCCCTTTTTGAAACTGATGAATGTCGATAGACAGATCCAGCTCGCCTTTCATCAGCTTTCGATACGCCTCGGGATCGGTTGCTTTGAGTTCTTCCATCGGAACGTAGCTCGACGAATCTCGATCCCACTCTGCGACTCGGGGCTCGATGATCACTTCGAGGCCCTTCGCTGTGGCCAGCGGCACCGCGGTTTGATGGGCGCGTTTCATGGGCGATGCGTACACCGCGTCGATTTGCTCGTGGGCCAAGTAGTCGGCTAACCGCTTGGCTTGTTCGTGACCTTCCTCTGAGAGTTCGGGGTCGGCTGCTACCCCATCAGTGCGTTCAACGCGAAGCGGGAGGCCGTGACGAATAATCAGAAGTTCCATGCGACTACGACCATACCCGCCTAATGCGGTGCTGCTGCAAGTGCGTCGTCCCACGAGCAGCCGTCTAACAATCGTTGGCGGTAGCCCATGAGTGCCTTGATCTGCGACACGCCAAGCGCTGCAACCAGTTGATCTTCTCGCCGGTACAGAGCACGAAAGGACCCATCGACGACACCGGCAACGACACGAACTTCATCAAACTGCGCGGTTCGGCCGAGACACTGGATCTTCTTCCCATACTGATCGCTCCAAAAGTACGGCACCGGTGAAAACGGCTGGACGTCGCCCATCAAGGTTGCAGCAGCGTGCTGAACAGACTCGACGGCGTTGGTCCAGTGCTCAATTCTCGCCGGCCCTTCGTACGCATACCTACCGTTTGGCCACCTTGCGACGTCACCGGCGCCGACCACATTGATCGACGGTGTTCCGTTGACCAACACCTGTAGGGTCGCATTGCACAACACCCCGTTGCTCAGGTCGAGTCCACAGCCAGCCAACCAGTCAGTATTCGGCTGCACCCCGATTCCGACAACCACGACGTCGGCAGAATGAGTTTGCCCATCACTCAGCACCACCTGCCCATCAGACACCGCTACGACACCAACACCACACACCAGGTTGGTGCCGTTCCGTTGATGCAGCGCAGACACAGCCATGCCCATTTCGTCACCCAACTGCCGTGACACCGGAACCGCTTCAACAACCGTCACGTTGGCGCCGAGGGATCGTGCAGTCGATGCAACCTCGGCACCAATAAACCCAGCTCCAATCACCACTAGGTTGGCGCCGGGAGTAAGTAGCGGCCGCAAACGCTGGGCATCGGCAACCGTACGCACACAGAGGACCGGCATGGTTGTGGCTGGATCAACAACGCCATCCGGCAACAACCGGGCACGGGCGCCCGTTGCAATCACCAATCCATCAAAGGGCAGCGACGATTCGTCGCTCAGGGCAATTCGCTGCTCGTTGAAGTTCACACTGGTCGCTGACAAACCCACGTGCAACTCGAGACTG
>JANMEI010000681.1:0-7068 GCA_031376865.1 Acidimicrobiia bacterium
GCACCCCGGTGCTGACCTCACGAATCACGAATGCCGAGCTGGGTTTCGAGTTGTTCTTCAAGGCGGAGAACCTGCAGCGGATGGGTGCGTTCAAGTTTCGAGGCGCATACAACGCGTTGTCGCAGTTTGACGATGCTCAGCGATCCCGTGGGGTAGTGGCGTTTTCCTCGGGTAATCACGCGCAGGCCATTGCGCTATCGGCCCGGTTGCTGGATATGCCAGCCACCATTGTGATGCCGCACGACGCGCCAGCTTCAAAGATCGAAGCAACCCGTGGGTACGGCGCCATCGTGGTCATGTTTGATAGGTACACAGAAGACCGCGAGGCCATTGGACGGTCTCTTGCCGAGCAGCATGGCTTGACGCTGATCCCCCCTTATGACCATGCGCACGTCATCGCCGGGCAGGGCACGGCAGCGTTGGAGCTGTTACAAGACGTCGGTCAACTTGACGCATTGTTTGTGTGTCTTGGTGGTGGGGGATTGTTGGCGGGGTCTGCGCTTGCGGCCAGGAAACTTGCGCCAGGGTGCCGCATCTTTGGGGTAGAGCCCGAAGCAGGCAACGATGGGCAACAGTCGTTTCGATCAGGGTCCATCGTGCATATCGATACCCCGAAGACCATTGCTGACGGCGCTCAAACGCAACACCTCGGCGACATCACGTTCCCGATTATCAAACGCGACGTGACTGATGTACTGACAGCTACCGATGCCGAACTGATCGAGTGCATGAGCCTGTGCGCGTCCAGGATGAAGATCATCGTTGAGCCCACTGGCTGTCTCGGATTTGCTGCTGCACGCAATATGCGAGATCAACTGCACGGCAAGCGTGTTGGCGTCATCGTCAGTGGAGGCAATATCGACCTTGCCCGATTCGCCGAACTCGTCGGGCCATAGACACGCCTGCAACAACGAATGGCAACGTTCAGTGTTTTGTATCGTGGGATTCGGGGCGCATGGCCTGCCGGAATCGTATGCCCGCCAACACCGCAGCACCAAACAGGAACATCACACCAAACGTCATTGGTCCTGCCGAACTGGTTGCGAACCCTAGGCCCAAGTTGATAATGCCCAACGCAAACAGCACTGCCATCACCGCTGACAAAGGCGATGACGGGGCAGGCGGGTCTTCGGTTGGTAAGTACTGATACGAATCGTTGAATTGTGCCGGAGTGTTTGGGACGATCTCAACGAGGCTCGCATCGTAGGCCCGACGTTGCGCAGGGTTTCGCAACGTTTCGTAGGCTTCGTTTAAAACGCTCATGAGTTCTTGTGCATCAGGAGGAGCGTCCGGTGTATCCGGATGTAGACGTCGTGCGATTGTTCGGTATGCGTTGCGTAACTCGCCATCAGACGCGTCAGAGGCGACGCCGAGCACTTCGTAGAAGGTCGGTGTCGCCTCGTCAGTCATGAGCTGAACAGTACTTCGGGACGTTACTTTGGCGGCATACGAATGCCACCGTCGACGCGGATTGTTTCGCCGTTCATGTAACTGTTGGTGATCAACTCGACAACCATCGAGCCCAGTTCTTCTGGTGCACCAAGGCGTTGTGGGAACAACACGTTCTTTCCCAGGTTGGCCTTGAACTGATCCGACGCTTCACCGGTGCCATAGATCGGCGTATCAATCAGGCCGGGGGCGATGGTGTTCACTCGCACACCTACGGCGGCAAGGTCACGAGCAACGGGCAGGGTCATGCCAACCACGCCACCCTTTGATGCTGAGTAGCTGGCCTGACCGATTTGACCATCGAATGCAGCCACCGATGCCATGTTGACGATGGCACCGCGTTCGTTAGATGCCTGTGGTTCGTTTTGGCTCATTGCGGTGGCAGCGATACGAATGAAGTCGAACGTACCAACCAGGTTGATGTTGACGACCCGCTTGAACCAATCGAGGTTGTGAGCTGAGTCATAGCTGCCGTCCTTGCCGACCGTCCGGCTGGCAAATCCGATGCCTGCCGAGTTGACCAGTGCGCGTAGCGGACCCATCTCCTTTGCCGTTTCGACAGCGGCAATGATGTCCTCGGTTTTGGTGACGTCGCAGTGGCAAAACGCTCCGCCCAGTTCGGCCGCTAGGGCCTGACCCTTTTCGTCTTGTAGGTCAGCGATGACGACCTTGGCGCCTTTGGCGGCCAACATTCGTGCACACGCTTCGCCAATTCCTGATGCGCCACCGGTGACGATGGCTGATGCTCCATTGATATCCATGGCCTAAGAAGTTACGCGCCAAACGCTTGATGTACCCAAACGGGGCCAGATTCCGCTAAATCTATGGGAGTGAATTCCCAGGGTGGCCCGGTTGGCCGAACCAGTGTGCCGCTTCCGGTCGACGAGTGTCAGTGGTCATTTCCGCACCCCGACGACGTCGGGAAGGGCCGTCGATCCCGCAAAGCCGCTGACGAGACCGGGTTTTTATCCTTTGGTGCTGACCTTTCACCGGCCACCCTGGTTTACTCGTATCGGAATGGGATCTTTCCGTGGCCTTCGGGTGTCGGCGCTCCGTTGCCGTGGTGTTCGCCCAATCCCCGAGGGGTGTTGGGGTTGGATCGGCTGAAAATCTCGCGATCGTTACGACAGACTATGAACCGCCAACCGTGGGTGACCACGATGGATACAGCATTCGAACAGGTGATGGAGAAATGTTCGGTGCGACCAGAAGATGGAACCTGGATCATTCCGGAGATGACCGAAGCGTACGCGGAACTGCATCGGCTTGGTTATGCGCACAGCGTTGAAGTGTGGGAGGGCGACGAGTTGGTCGGCGGGTTGTACGGGATGCTGGTGGGTGGCGTGTTTACCGGCGAGTCGATGTTCCATCGGCGCACCGATGCCTCGAAGGTTGCATTCTGTGATTTGGCCGTTCGCATGTTGGAAGCCGGGGGTGCGTTTGTAGACGTTCAGTTGCCCACCGATCACTTGGAATCGCTCGGTGTACTGGCGTTGCACCGTTCGCTTTTTCTTGAGCTCCTCACCGAATGTCGAGATGACGAAGTTCGTCTGTGTACAGATCAACTACCGATCGGGCGCATACCTCAGGAGTACGCGCTGCGTAGCGCTGCTCTCAGTGCGCAAACCATCTAGTTCGGGCCCCTGTTTGTTGACGTTTGACTTCGATGGTTGCCGATGGCTTTGGCCCCAGGAAGTACTTCACTGCCAGCCAATTCGATGGCTTCGAATAGCTCAGGATCAGGCATCCCGCCCATGTCGAACATCAAGATCTGTTGGTCAAGATGCAACACGGCAGCAATCTGGCCCATGCGATCAACGAGTTCTGCTGGTGATCCACACATAGCGGTGTTGGCAACCAGCAGGTCGAAATCAAACCCGCCGAGGCCCTTCATTGCCCCACCGCTTGACGTCGCTTGAAGATCGTTGACCCATTTGATATAGGCCCGGTACCGAGGCTCCCAGATTCGTCAAGCGTCTTGCGAGTTGCGATGTACAAATGTGTGTGTGCAGCATCCGATACGCATCGCTTCGGCGGGGTGTCCGTGATGCGCCCACCGTGCTTCGTAGTAGTCAACGGCCTTGCGGAACATGTCAACGGTGCCAAACACGGTTGGCAGCATCAGCCATAGTCCGAGGCGCGCCGCAAGTTCAATCGAATCAATGGAGGCTCCTACGCCAGCCCAAATGGGGGGCCGTGGTGATTGCAACGGGCGAGGCGTGACTGTCAGATCTGTCACGGTGCGACCCTGTGTTCCGGTCCAGGTGACCGATTCTTCGCTCCACACTTTCACGAGCAATTCGACGTTGTCAGCGAAGGTCTCTTTCGCACTGGCCGGGTCTTGCCCGAACGCAGCGAAGGTATGGGGGAAGAAGGTTCCTCGTCCGATGACTGGCTCGACACGCCCTCCTGACAGCAGGTCGAGTGTGGCGTAATCCTCGGCTAGTCGAAGTGGATCAAGGTTGACGCCGAGCGCCACGCCGGTCGATAAACGCAGGTGGGTTGTTCGCTCAGCAATCGCCGCAAGCACAATTGGTGGTGCCGACAGGATGTAGTCACAGAAGTGGTGTTCGCCAAGATGAACGCTGGAAAACCCGACGGTTTCGGCAAGCACCGCTTGGTCGACGAAGTTGCGGTGCCGTGCCGCGTGGGTACGTCGTTGGCGTGTGACGGGATCGGTAATCAGATCGCCCAACGACAGTAGGCCATCGTCCATGGCTTAGAACAGGCTCTCTTGTTGTGGCTGGTCTTGTTGTGGCTGGTCTTGTTGAATCGCATCGTTGGTTTCAACAGCCGGAGAATTGCCGGCGAACCACGACTCAGGATCGTTCAAGCGACGACCATATTGCGATGCTGCGGCAGCGACCGCAAGCGCGTCAACCCGGTCGTTCATGTTGTTCCCGGAGTGCCCTTTGACCCACTCAAACGAAACGCGCTCATGGTGATCAAGATAGATCGCGATGAGGGGTTTCCATAAATCCTGGTTGGCTACCGGTTGCTTCTGCGAGTTTTTCCAACCTCTCGCCATCCAGCCTTTGTACCAAGTATCGCGAAAGCAGTTCACGACGTACGTTGAGTCGCTCACAATTCGAATGTTGACCTCGGGAAGCTCCAGCAATGTGGTCAAAGCGTCGAGCACAGCCCACACTTCCATGCGTTGATTGGTTGATGCTTTCTCGCACCCGCTGGCCGATGGGCCGTCGTCAATCGCCCATCCCCAACCTCCCGGACCCGGGTTTCCCTGGCAGGCACCATCGGTGTAGACGCGAACTAGCTCTGGAACAACCATCTCCCCAGTCTGGCTTGGTTGAGCGGGCCATCTCACCTCGGGGCATCTAACCTCAGTGTTATGAGGCCGTGGGAGCGTGTGGTTCGTCGAACAGAGGGGCGTGCCAACGACGGTCTCGGGTTAGCTTCTCGGCAAACCGTTCACGAGGTCTTGGCGTTCGCTAACCGCATCGCCCCGCCATTGCGAGGGGGGCTCTCCGTAGCAGCCGTAGCTCCCGTGGTTGCTGAACTTCGTGCGATGTTGTCGGCCCGGGCGGTGGTCATCGCCGATACGCAATCCGTATTGGGATGGGATGCCGATGATGATCTGCACACTTACTGTCGCGAGTTTCCGATCGCTGAGTTTCGGACAGCGCTGCAGGGTGACCATCCACGGTTGGCTCCGTCGAACCGTATTCCAGGACTCCACGTTGTTGTTCATCCGCTGGTGGTTGACGACCACATTGCAGGTGGAATGGCGGTCTATGCGTCCGATGCCGATCTGGCGTTGGTCGCAGCTGCGGGGGAGGTAGCTCGTTGGGTGGCAACACAAGTGCAACTCGGCGATGTTGACCGCGCTCGGGCTACCGCAGCAGGAGCCCAACTGCGAGCGTTGCGCGCACAGATCAGTCCACACTTTTTGTTCAACGCGCTCAACACGATTGCATCGTTCGTTCGCACAAACCCGGAGCGAGCGCGAGACCTTCTTGTAGAGTTTGCCGACTTTGCGCGCTACTCGTTCTCGACGACGGGGCAGTTCACCACGTTGGCAGACGAGCTTCGTGCCATCGACACGTTCGTTGCCCTGGAACGAGCGCGGTTTGGCGATCGCCTGACGGTGCGGATTCGGGTTGCCCCGGAAGTGCTCGGTGTAAAAGTCCCCTTTCTGGTGTTGCAGCCGCTCGTCGAAAATGCGTTGCAGCATGGTCTGTACAAGCGCGGTTCTCGTGGAACGTTGACCATCGACGCAGTTGACTTAGGTAACACCGCAATCATCCAATTGGAAGACGACGGGGTCGGAATGGACCCGCTTATCCTCAGTGAGGTGATGTCCGGAGTCAGAAAAAGTAGCGGTATCGGCATTCGCAACGTGGACGAACGGCTCCGAACTGTGTACGGTCCGAGCGCCGGGTTAGTAATCGAAACCAATCATGGGGCCGGCACCAGAGTCACCTTCACCATCCCGAAAACCCTTCCTGCTGAGGTTGTCGAATGATCACGCGGTACGCCACATGAACACCAAACTCCTACAGGTGTTGGTGATCGACGACGAGCCACCGGCGGTAGACGAGTTGCGTTTTTTGCTCCAACAAGACGCCGCCATTGGCTCGGTACATACGGCGAGTTGCGTTGACGAGGCCATCGGGGTGGTACGAGCCCATCAAGTCGACGCAGTGTTTTTGGATATTGAGATGCCAGGAAAGGACGGGCTCAGCCTCGCCAGGCTGTTGTCTCAGCATCCAGCGAGCCCGGCGGTCGTGTTCGTCACAGCCTATGAGCAGCATGCCGTCGAGGCATTCGAGATTGCCGCCGTTGACTACGTCTTAAAACCGGTTCGCGCTGACCGCCTTGCGTTGGCCGTTCGACGCGTCAATGCCGCCATCGGGGAGGCCGCCGTGACACCCGACCACGACATCGGCCGAATTGCGGTGGAATCGAGCGGCCGCACCGTGTTCATCGATCGTAGCCAGGTGCAGGTAGTTGAAGCTGCGCGTGACTACGTCAAGCTGCATACGGCGGAGCGTTCGTATTTAGTCCGTACTCCGATTTCGATGATTGAATCATCGTGGTCGGAATTCGGATTTGTACGTGTACATAGAAGCTACATCGTGGCGGTCAACGCGGTGCGAGAGCTTCGGACAGACGACGCCGGTTCGACGGTGTTGGTGGGCCATCTCGAGGTTCCCGTCAGTCGTACCTATGGTCGAGATCTGAAGCAGCGCCTTGCTGCTGGTGGGCCGCGATGACAGACGAGGGTGGCCCGCCGCTGCCCCGAGTCACCGTGACGCACCCCATGACCAAATCGGCGTCGAATCCTCGGGGGCAGGTGTCAAACGTCGACGCTCGAACGCAAACACCTTCACAAGCATCGCTCGCCTACCTCACGATTTTGCGTGCACAGTTTCGTCTCTCGATTCGTTGGTTTTGCATCCTCGCTGTGTTTTTGGTCGGTATTGCGCTGTTGCTGCTCAGCGTGGAGAGCCTCGGCACCATCGCGTTTGTCGGAATTCCGCTCGCTTGGTGGATGTTGGGTGCGCTGTGCTTCCCAGTGTTGGGGCTGTTCGCGCTTCGCTATGTACGCAAGGTTGAGCGGCTCGAGCGTCGGTATCTTTCGCTCACCGAGCGTTCATG
>JANMEI010000813.1:0-3705 GCA_031376865.1 Acidimicrobiia bacterium
CCGACCGATGTGTTGCTCACCGCGCTGTTCGGCAAGCAACACTTGCTTCTGACGCTCGGCCAAACTGGCGCGGCGCTCGTCGGTGAGCGAGTCGACACAATGATGACAACTCACACCGGCTTCGTAGTGTGGATGCGTCAGGTCATCGGGGGAGAGCGCCATCCGGCACGCAAAGCAACGATCAAACTCACTGACCCCAAGGCCGTGGGTAACAGCAACGCGTTGATCAAACACGAAGCATTCGCCTTCCCACATGCTCTCTTCCGGTGGCACCACTTCGAGGTATTTCAAGATTCCACCCTGCAGGTGATACACCTCATCGAATCCCTGCATCTTCAGGTAGCTCGATGCCTTTTCGCACCGAATGCCTCCAGTACAGAACATAGCGACTTTTCGATGTTTCGTTGGGTCGAGATTCTGCGCAACGAAGTCGGGGAACTGGCGAAACGTCGTGGTGTTGGGATCGACCGCCCCGGCGAAGGTCCCGATCTGCACCTCGTAGTCGTTGCGCGTATCGAGCACGAATACATCGGGGTCACTGATTATGGCATTCCAGTCTTCCGGTTTCACATACGTGCCGACGGCGATGTTGGGGTCTACCTCGGGAAGGCCCATCGTGACAATCTCCCGTTTGACCTTTACCTTCATTCGGTAAAACGTTCGGTCGTCGGCCCATGACTCTTTATGTTCTAACGCCGCAAGACGAGGATCGCTTTTGAGGTAGTTCAACACGGCGTACACATCGTCAGGCAAACCAGCGATGGTTCCGTTAATGCCCTCCCGCGCGAGCAGCAGGGTACCGAAAATACTGTGGCGACGGCACACTTCGTACAGGGGTGCCCGCATTTCGTCACAATCAGGCAACGAAACAAATTGATACAGCGCGGCGGTCAGGTACTTCGACATTGCCCCCAAACTGTAGGTCAACCCAGGTAGGCGGCTTTGACTGCTTCGTTGGCCAGCAACTCAGCAGCTGATCCGCTGAGGGTGATCTGCCCGGTCTCCAACACGTAGGCACGGTCAGCGTGACGCAAGGCGAGATTGGCGTTCTGCTCAACTAACAAGATCGTCACGCCGCTCGAGCGAAGGTCATCAATGATGCGAAAGATCTCTTGGACAATGATTGGAGCTAACCCTAAGGACGGTTCGTCGAGGAGCAACAGCTTCGGCCGGCTCATCAACGCTCTGGCGATGGCCAACATCTGTTGCTCGCCCCCAGACAGTGTCCCAGCCAGCTGATTTCGACGCTCAAACAGCCGAGGGAAGAGTTCGTACTGTTCCTTCATCGTCGCGGCGATCTGCGCTTTGTCTGACACGACGAAGGCACCCAGTTCAAGGTTGTCTTCGATACTCAACTTGGTGAGGACCCGGCGTCCTTCGGGCGAGTGGGCCAAGCCATGACGAACCACTTCTTCTGGTCGCAGCGACAACAGATCGCGCCCGTCGTACGTGATGGAACCAGCGGTCGGCTTCACAATTCGGCTGATGGCCTTGAGCGTGGTCGACTTCCCGGCACCGTTTGCTCCGATGAGTGACACCACCTCGCCGGGATACACCTTGAGGTCGATTCCTTGCAACGCTTTAATGCCCCCGTACGAGACGGACAGGTCACTAATTGCCAGTAGGGGCTGAGTCGTTGGATCGCTCATGCGTGTTCACCACCCAGATACGCCTCGATCACTTTGGGATCAGATTGCACTGCAGCAGGAAGCCCGTTGGCGATCAATTGCCCGAAGTTCAACACTGCAATTCGATCGCACACCGACATCACCAGTTTCACGTTGTGTTCGATCAACATCACCGTCAGGTCAAATTGATCGCGCACATACCGAATGAACTCGGTCAACTCAACTTTCTCGGATGGATTCATCCCGGCAGCTGGCTCATCGAGCAACAGCACCTTGGGCTCCAACGCCAACGCTCGCGCAATTTCCAGCCGGCGCTGCTCGCCGTACGGAAGCGCTCGCGCATCGTCGGTTGCTCGATGCAAGAGCCCTGTCAGCCGAAGCAACTCCCACGATTGCTCAAGTGTTTCTTTTCGTTCTCGACGAGCTTTGCCGGACCCGAACAGATCGCCAAACAATCCGGTTGAAGTTTTGAGGTGTTTCGCAGTCCGAACGTTCTCTAACACGGTCATGTTTCCAAACAACCGAATGTTTTGAAAGGTACGGGCAATTCCCTTTTCCGCAATCTCAAATGGTTTGGCCTTCGTGATGTCGACCCCGTTGTGAAGCAACGCACCCTCAGACGCTGGTTGCATGCCGGTAAACAAGTTGAACAGCGTGGTCTTGCCAGCGCCGTTCGGGCCGATCAGTCCAAAGATCTCGCCTCGGTTGACGGTAAAACTGACCTGGTTAACGGCGACGAGCCCCCCAAACCGACGGGTGGCTTCTTTCGCCTCAAGAACCGGTGACTTCTCAGAAAGATCAGCACTCATAGGACTACCGGCTGGGCAACGACCGCATCGAGCACCGCTTCGTTGGTTGAACCGAAAGCAGGGCCGTCTGACAACTTTGGTTTCGGGTCTGACGTATCTTTCGGAAAAAGCCAATGGGTAAAACCCGGGGGTATCAAACCCTTTGTCAAGAAGATACAGACCAAGGCCATAAATAGACCCTGGATACCAGGGCTGATGTTCAGCAAGATATCTCGTGCACTATCAGGCAGCCCGTCGATACCGCTCACCGCACGAAGCGCTTCGAACAGACCCGTGATCAACATGCCACCAAAGATGGGGCCGAGAAAGCTGCGCGAGCCGCCGACAACAGCACCGGCAAGCATCGCTGTAGCCAGTGCAAAAGTGGCTTGCCGATAGGACCACGCATTTTGTACGTGCGCAAACAGCGTCCCCGCCGTCGAGGCGAGAACTGCGCTCAGCACAAACGCCAACATCTTGTAGTACTTCGGACGAATACCCATTGCGGACGCAGCCAGTTCGTCCTCGCGAATTGCTTGCAGCGCTCGGCCTGCTCGTCCTCGCTCCATACGGAACACCACGAAGGCACCCAACAACAGCAACGGCACAGCAACGTAGAGGTATTGCCAGTCTTTGTCGAAAACCTGTGGCATGCCATCGGGGTTTAGTTGACCGGGAAGCCCGGTGGCACCTCCGAACGGACCAAGGTGACGCAGCCCATCTGGATCACCCGGATCTACAGGTCCCTTGAACGGGCCGATCTGGCTTTGCAGAACAAAGATGTTGAGAATCAACACCGTCCCAATCGTCACGATTGCGAGATAAATCCCCTGCAACCGTAAAGCGAGCAAGCCAACCAACAAACCAACAAACGCCGAGACCACCGCACCCAGCACGAACTCGAGAATCAAGAGTTGCCACGGGTACAGCTCGTTAGTAAACGTCAGCGTGGTGAAGCCGAGTGGAAGTTTCCAAAACCCAGTGTCGCCATCGAGGCGAACCCATAGCACCGACACCATACCTGTTGCATATCCGCCGATTAGGTAGAAGGCGGGACTTGCCAACGACAGTTGGCCCGACATTAATGGTAAGTACGCTGACAAGCTACACAGCGCGCCGGTGGTGAGCATGTATACCTTGACTGACGCCGAAAGAAACGGGAAGAACGCAAACCCAATCAGCAGCGCGGTAAGCACTGCAGTCGAAATCGCCGAGCGGGTTCTCATGGTTACACCTTCTGAATCTGTGCACGGCCAAGAAGGCCCTGCGGTCGAAAAACGAGAACAACG
>JANMEI010000718.1:0-4600 GCA_031376865.1 Acidimicrobiia bacterium
ACACCCCGACCGCTACGCCGACGATGCAGTGCCAGGCTTATTAGAGTTCACCGATGCGACACCGGCGGAAATTCTCGATGATCTGCGCGCTGATAATCGAACCAGAGTTGCGGTGCTCGGTGGCGGCGAGATCTACAACCATTTTCTGGCCGAAAATCTGGTGGACGAACTCTCGCTCACCATTGAAGCGCGCATCTTTGGCAACGGCATACGCCTAGCCGGAACCAGTACACCGATTGATCCGAGCTTCGAACTCCGTGACGTCACCCAAATTGGACCAGGCACCATCTTGTTGACCCTGGCAAGGACCGTCTCACGATCATCAAAGGCGATCGCAGTGTAGGAAAGCGGCTTGGGTTCTCGGTGCAGCTCGCCTACACGCGGTTACAACAACGTTACCAACAACCTTGGAGCATCCATCCGCATCCTCTACCGCTGGATACCAGCATCAACACTGAACTCCGCTCCGAGGCCGCTCGTCGAGCGCAACAATATTCATAAGCGTACGTGATTATCACGGGCTCGGTAAGGGCCAAAGCCATGTGGGTAGGTAACGGCTTGAACTTGAGTTATCGAGTGTCGTTATGGAGTGCCCCTGATGGGCACTAATACGCGTGGTCATTTCGCGGCAGACGGGCACTTTGCAGCTGGTTCGTCTGGAGACGTTGGCGTCGTTATCGGGTGCCGGGGAGCGTTGGCTTCTTGCGAACAGTCCCCACGTACGCCTACCGTTGCTTACTCGTTCGGCGAGGCCGAGCGGGTCAACTGGTCTTGATCGTTATGGTTTTGGTGTTGTTCGATAGATCGGAGTCTTGCGATGGCGTGTATGCCGATGTAGCTGTGATGTTTACTTTGTCGGATATCGGCTCGATTTGAATCAGTGCTGTCGGACTAAAGTCTGTGACGAGATCCCCTTCGTAGGGGCAGGTCAACTCGGATTGGTTGATGCGTTCACAAAACGGGCTGATGGGATCAGTGATCGAGCCGCCCTCGATAGTGATATTGCTGACGGCTTTCTCCAGTGGACTACCGGTGCGGCTCTCGACTCGCACCTCGACTTTGACTTTCGAACCGTCAAACGATCCAGCCAACACCGTCTCCAAATCGCCCAAGCCACGAGCTGCGCGGGCGCGCGCAATGTCTTCAACAGTACCCATGTCAGAGTCGTCTGCGACTCCGCTCGTTACTAATGGATCGGGCCTTGTACGACAAGGTAAGCCCAAACTATCGGGAGGTTCGGCACACGTGTCGATTGGAGCGGCAGCAACGGTCTTCGTGGTTGCCGAACCTTGGGAATTGACCGTGTTGTTTCCACACGCGACAACGATCAGCGTTAGACCGAACAGCAAAACAGCAACTGGTGCTCGCACGGCTAGTCCAGCCTGATTCGGTTACCTGCACCACTTATTGACACGGTTCCACCGTAGATGCCCCCCGTTATAAGCGAACCAGCAGAAGAGACCGAAACCGTTGTCATCCCGATTACTCGACCACTGATAACCAGTGCGGACCCACCCATTTCAATGGTTGGTGCCAGGAGAACGAACGACGCGTTCGATGGGCGGAGCGTCACTCCAGCACCAGTCACGGCAACTCCGACTTCACTCACAAAAGAACTAGTGATCGTTCTCCCGGCGCCAGTTACCACTATTTTGCAGTCGGCATAGTAGGTACCGGTGGGAAGCGAAGAGGACACCGTCCAAGCGCGCGATGTACCGGTACCGACACAAGATGACGAGCGATTTTGGTAGCTCAGCCCCGCCGCAACGGCGTTTGGTGTTCCTGGCCGCCAGTCTTGAACGAGTTGGCCGGTCCCGAATCCTGCTGGTCCCTGCGCTGCAACTACCGAATGACCGGCTCCGGAGATCGATAGTGTTGTCGCGTAGGTGTTTGCGCCCGTCACGGTGTTCGCCGCACCGGTTACGGCGAGCGAGGACCCGGCGCGAAGAGGACCAACGATCTGGTTATTCGCACCTCCGACCAAAACTGGACCGTTGGACCACACCGAACTTGGCTGAGCAACGTTGATCGTGACGGACTTTGTGTTATTCGCAAGGTTCGAGTCCTGCGACGGGGTGTAAGACGACGTTGCATTCACCACAACTCGCGTCGATGTTGGTTGAACAACCAAGTTCACCGTTGGACTGAAGTCAGTGACCAGGTCTCCATCGTAAGCGCAACTCACCGAGTCGGGCCCGATTCTGGAACACAACGAAGTCAACGGGTCAAGAATCACGCCACCGGACACGCTGACTGCGGTGACTGCTTGCTCAAGCGGCGAACCTGTCTTGCTGTTGACTAGGACGGAAGCTGACACAGTCGGTCCGACGGTGGACGCTGACAGAATCGTTTCGAGGTCGCCGAGCCCTCGTGCCGCACGCGCCAGCGCAATGTCAGCATCTGTGCCCATGCCCGTGTCATCTGCTACTGCACCGCTGGCCGAGTCAACATCGGTGAGAAACTGAAGGTCGACAACTTCCCAATCGTCGTGATCAGTGAGGTTGGGTTGAAGGGCAACAGGATTTGCAGGTGCCTGGCGGACTAGAAGCGACGGATTGAGAGTTGGTGTGCCGTCTATGTCCGCCTGGATATTTAAGCGCACCAGGGTCGGCGGCAGTGCAGGGCTTCCGTTGCGGTAGATCCGCGCCATTAGATCCGTTCTCCCGGCGTTAATCGGCAGAGTTTCGTTCAGGCCGTTTTCGTTTAATCCTCGCGACGGTTGTCGCGTGGCTGAGTTTCGTAGTTTGCGAGGAGGAGAAAAGTCAACGTTAAAGCCACCTCCGCGAACGAACAATCCACCGTTGGCTTGGTAGGCGTAGTTCATGACGGACAGATAGTTGGGCTTGTGATTCGGGTTGGGGGAACCTCCTCCGTGTTGCAAGCCGAGGTTGTGGCCGAGTTCATGCATCCAAGTCACGGGGTTGTTGTTGAGAACCGTAAAGTCGTTACCAAGTACTTCGCCGCGACCGCCACCGCACGTTCCTCCGTTGTTTGTACCGTTACCCCATAATGCGTAGTGGTAAGCCCACCGTCTGATCGGGTCGAATTCCAGATTCTTTACTTGGTAAAATTCTGGTCGGATGCCTCCATCGCAGATGTCCAGGTTTGAAAATCTCCCGGCGTCGATTTGGGAGTTGAACTCAGCGTGGAGCACGATTCCGGGGGTGTTACCGGGATGTGACACTTGAGCGGGGGCGTCGCGGAATGCCTCTATCACTTGGGCAAAGCTCGCTTCCGTTTCGTCGAATGTGCTGCTGCCTCGTTCCGGGGTCCAATCGGTTTCGACGTATAGGTCACGCTTTGCAACGGCTGCGCCAGGAAGCGTGAACGTCACCTCTGTAAAGTCTGACGTCACGATGTTTCGATCCGAACTCGAAGTTGGGGTCACCGCTTTGTCACGGACGTCCGGGCCGATGATCCCGTCGAGTTCCCATGTATTGAAGAGGCCATCCGCATCGGTGTCGCTTGATTGCGTTCCTAAGGAAACGTCGAAACCCAAGATCGCCGTGAACGGATCATCGGTCCCTCGAACGTATTGTGGTTTATGTATTCCACCTCGACGAGTAATCCAGTCTCCATCCGTAAGATCAACTTGCAGGTAGGCCTCGGTTCCTTCTCCATCACCGAGGTCCATCGTCGTTGCTGGCGCTATTCCAGCATCGATTTCTGTGAGTTCGATACGAACAATTCCGGTCTTGCCTCCGTCATAGGTTCGGGGAGTAAACGTCTGATTGACACGAACCCGGCTCCCTAATGGGTTGGGGTCGTAGATGTCACCGGTATCCCACGAAGACTTCCCCTCAAGGGCACCTTGTCCGGCGTCTCGATTAAACCCGCCTTGCGGTTGCGGTGCCGGAGCAACTCCGAGATTTCCGTACGTGATCTGGGGGGACGCCCATTCCTTTGTGGAACCGTTAAACAGGCTGACCACATATTCACCACCAGTAAAGGTGCCAGGAGTGGCATCTCTTCCGTCGGGCCCATTCCCAGGACAGCTCGCGGCATCGGGAGTAGGGTCGTCCTCACACGACAGCAAACTCAACAACGTGACACGCACGGGTACGGTGCCTGTTACGCCGACACCGGCAACCCGGTGGGCGGTGATCCGCGTTGCCGACAACGCACTGTTGTAAACCGCCACGTGGGATAGTTCACCCCTAAGACTGTTTAGGGCGTTGTTACAAGCTGAACCATCACGACCAATTGCCAGGAAGTCAGGGTTCGGGTCATAGAGAATTCCCGGGCCGACCCCGGTCGGAGCTGACTGCGTAGCAACCAGTTGACCATCAACATAAAGACGAAGCGTTGCTGTTGCCGCTGAAACGCTCTGAGTACCGACCACATGATGCCATTGACCGTCGTTAACCGAATCAGGACTGACTGCCTCCACCAGCGTCCCGTTCGGCAGGGCAGCTGTCTGCGGAAGCAGGTTGGTTCCAAAACGTGGTTTCCCATCGACGATCCACAGTATGTACCCATAGAATCGTTGCCGAAGGATGACGCCTTGGGCGTCTGTTGTTTTTACCCAACTTTCAACGGTAATCGTGTTCGCCGGTTGAAATGGAAGTGGGTTGATCGAGACACCGCTACACAGGCCAGC
>JANMEI010000742.1:0-4212 GCA_031376865.1 Acidimicrobiia bacterium
TCTGAATCTGTGCTGCGTTCATGGGCGAGGGACTCACGGTCGGCAAACGTCGTGCGAGTTTCCTACTGAATTCTCATCAATGCCTTGCGCGTCCGGATGAACAGCGCCCCGTCGGCAATGGCTGGCGTGCCGAGGATCGAGTCGCCCATCTCGTTGACGCTGAGGACTTCGAGCTCGGGGCCGTCCTTCAACACGGTGAGCATTCCGTTCTCGCTGGCGATGAAGATTTTGCCATCCTTGGAGTCGGCTGGTTCTTCCCTGGCGATGTTGAGAATGCTGCGAAGCGATTCATTCTGAAGATTCAAGAGCCGTTGCCATCCATCGGCGGACAACTCATGCTTCCGGCCAGCATGGGCATCGCCATTGCCCAGCCCGATGAACCGATTGCGATGATTCTTCGTCGTGCTCAACGTGCTCGCAAGATGGCCTGGGAACTCGGCGCTGGCCGCGTGTACGTCGACAACGGCCCTGGCCGCGAACCAACCAAGGCGTAGCTACCTTTTTTTCTTCCCGAAGAAACCGCCAGCAACTGCGCAAATCAGTACAGCGCCGGCAAAGGCCAAGAAGATCCCTCTGAACCCAAGGCTGGTGATCTTCTCCGTCTTGAACAACGCGGTCGCCAAAAACCCGCCGAGCACGCCACCGAGCACGCCCAAAGCCAGCGTTCGTAGGCAGCCTTCCTTCTCGTACCCTGTGACGCGTTGTGCGAATGATCCGGCAATCAACCCGGTGATGATCCATGCGACTAAGCCCATAAGCGAACCGTACTTGGTTCGTCGGGGTAACAACGTGGCAACATCGTGGTGTGAGCACACAAACCGACCTAGTCCTGTTGGAAATCGATCGCGGCGTGGGGATCATCACGTTCAATCGACCTGAAGCAAACAACGGGTGGACGACCCCACTTGAACAGAGGTATTACGACCAACTCGAAGCGTGCGACAGCAATGACGAGGTAAAGGTCATTGTGGTCACCGGAGCCGGCCGATCGTTCTGTCCCGGCGCTGACATGAACGCTCTGGCTGCTGGCGCCAGTCGAAAGAACGACGGCACCGATCGACCTCAGCCTTTGCCGACCGACCCTTCGGACTCGCTACGCTCACCACTCGATCGATCGGAGACAGAATCTGGTGCAATCACCCAGGTGGCCCGCACCCGGCAACCGTTGGACTATCCCGCCACCTATCGCAAACCAATCATCGGTGCCATCAACGGCGCATGCGCTGGGGTCGGTTTGGTGCAAGCGTTGATGATGGACCTTCGCTTTGCCGCAGCTGGGGCGAAGTTCACCGTTGCCTTTGCTCGACGGGGTTTGATTGCCGAATACGGCTGCGCTTGGACATTGCCCCGCATCGTCGGGCAATCCAATGCGCTTGACCTCTTGCTGTCATCTCGAGTGGTGTTGGCTGAAGAAGCACTGCAAATGGGCTTGGTCAATCGGGTGTTTCCGAAAGACGATCTACTTGGTGAAACGCTTGCCTATGCACGCGATCTTGCCGTCAATTGCTCGCCAACTTCGATGGCGGTCATGAAGGGGCAAGTCACGCGGGCCTTCGAGATGAACCTGCCACAAGCGATTGATGAAGCATTCGAGTTAATGAATCGATCGCTGCGTAAAGCTGACTTCAAAGAAGGCGTCATGAGCTTCATTCAAAAGCGCGAGCCAAGCTTCGGTCCGATTCAACCCGACATGTTGTCCACGTCAAACTAGCTGAGGAGTCATTCAGCGCAGGTTGGCCACAACGTTGCTGATCAGCCGCTGACCCGCACCACGGGTCAGCGTCATAATCGATTCCGGATGAAACTGCACAGCAGCAATCGGCAAGGTTCGATGCTCTATCCCCATAATGATTCCATCGGCGGGGCCTGAGTCCGATGTACGAGCGCTTATCAACAACTCTGACGGAAGCTGTTGTTCCAGCGCATACAACGAGTGGTAGCGACCTGCTTCAAACACGGGGCCAACGCGGTCGAATAGATCAAACCGACTGCGTGCTTCTATACAGACTGGTGACGGCTTGCCGTGCACCGGCAGGTCAAGTTGGCCGAGGGCGCCGCCAAAATGCTCGACAATCCCCTGCAGCCCGAGGCAAACCCCAAACACCGGGATCGCATGCTCGATGGCCATCGCCAGCGTTTCGTTGATTGCGAAGTCTGCGGGTCGTCCCGGGCCGGGCGACAACACGATCAAATCTGGCGAGTGTTGCTGTAACTCTGCAGCACCAAATCCCCATCGCAGTGTGGTGACCTCTGCTCCAGCAGCGCGAAAGTAACCGGCCAAGGTATGCACGAACGAGTCTTCGTGATCAACAAACAGAACCTTACGCGTGCTTACCTCTGCCTGCGAACTAACCCGCGGTGGCGTTTGCCCATCAGGTCGGTCTCCGTCAAGCGGGACCTTGCCCGCCGGGTAGGGCGACCTGATGGCATCAAGAAACGCCGATGCCTTCAGCTCCGTTTCCGCTTCTTCAGCAACTGAGTCGCTGTCGAACAGCAGTGTTGCGCCCACCCGGACTTGTGTTGCGCCATCTTTCACCCGAATGGTTCGAAGCGTCAGGCCCGTGTTCAACCGACCGTCAAAACCAATCATGCCAATCGCACCGCCGTACCACGCACGCTCCGTGCGTTCGTGTTGTTCGATCCACCTCATTGCCCAGAGCTTCGGTGCGCCGGTGACGGTCACCGCCCAGGTGTGACTCAGAAACGCATCGAGTGCATCAAACTCGGGTCGCAGGATTCCTTCGACATGATCCACCGTGTGAATGAGGCGTGAGTACAACTCGATCTGACGACGCCCGAGGACACGCACCGAGCCGGGGATGCAAATACGCGACTTGTCGTTGCGGTCGACGTCGGTGCACATCGTAAGTTCAGATTCGTCTTTTTCACTGTTGAGCAAGGCCAAGATCTGAGTCGCGTCCGAAATGGGGTCGACACCGCGGGCGATGGTGCCACTGATCGGGCACGTCTCGACCCTCCACCCATCGCCCGTTGGCTTTGGTTCAACGCGTACATACATTTCAGGTGAGGCACCCACCAACCATTCAGCGTCGCCCAGGTTGATGAGGAAACCGTACGGTGCCGGATTGCGTTCACGTAACCGACGAAACAACTCAGACGGCTGGTGTTGGTTGGGTTCGGTGAACCGCTGCCCGGGCACTACTTCGAACAAGTCACCGCGCGCAAAGCTGATCTTGGCTTTCTCAACCAACTCGGCGTACTCACCAGGTTGATGGTCGCTATGGGCCACCACACTTGTATCGGGCACGTAGGGAAACTCCGGGCCTTGTCGCGGAAACGAAGCGGTCGTTTGACCTTCGACGTCGAAGTCGTAGAACCGAACTTCGGCACGTTCATTGCGATGGTCAACAATCAGCAACTCATCGGGCAGAAACAGCACCAGATCACGTTGATCCTCGGGACGAGGTTCACGTAACTCGACTGAATCAAACTGATACGCCAAGTCATAGCCAAAGGCTCCATACAGACCAAGTTGATGATCTTCGTCGCTGCCAAACAAATCGGTAAGTGCACGAACAACGGAAAACACCGATGGTTGGCGACTGCGCTGCTCTTCTGTCACTCGTTCGTTAGGCGACTTAACGACAAGGTCGATGCGGTTGTGCTCAAGGTCGAGGTGCTCGATATGAGGATGCGCACGGATCGCCGCCGCGATGGGTGGCAACAACAGTTCACCCCGCCTACCCGGGGCCTCAATACGAACGAGCCGCTGGGTTGCGCTCAGCACAAGTAACGGATCGGCAAACCCAAGATCCCAGCGGGTGTAGCGACCTGGGTACTCGTAGCTCGACGACAGCAACACACCGCGTGAGCGATCAAGTCGATTGATCAAACCTTCGATCGCCTCATGGGCGTTGACCGACGTGGATCGACACCGCACGGACAACCCGCCCTTGGTGGTGTATTGCAGAGAACTAGTTGGGTTCATGTGTCTGATCCTTGGGGTTGACAAGTACATCAAGCCAAATTGGGACCCGCACCAGGAACATCAACCCGCAGCAGCGAGCAGCACCCTGAGGTGGGTCGGCTGCTCGTGGGTGAACTGTGCAACATCTGCACGTGTCAGGGTCACGGCGGCCTTAGAGCCGCCACCACCAGGTCGCTGGCGTTGAAACGCCAGCGTGAGACACGACGGAAGTCATGCCATCACCCTAGCCAGAGAACGAGCGCCGCCGCAACGGGCTGTGGTCG
>JANMEI010000819.1:0-3831 GCA_031376865.1 Acidimicrobiia bacterium
AGTTGTTGATTGCTGGGCGGGAGACCAACGCAGGAGGCAGACAGGATCGCGGCCGGAGTGGTGTTGACGATGATTGCGATCCGCTCATTAGTTGCAATGGCCGTTACTGCCGATAGCTGTTGTGGAGTGATCGATGCATCGCGGACTTGGGCACCGTACTGAAACGAGTTGCCCCGCAGGGTTCGTGCGAGCCGAACCGTGGCGTTGGGCGCCGCTTCAGCAAGGAGGGGAAGCCGTTCAAAGATGGCGTTAGGGTCGGCAAGAGCACCAGTTGGTAATACCGAAAACGCCGTGACTTCGATGGTTGCCAACGATCGGGCACCCCGGTCGGGTCGAGAAATCTGCTGTGACATCTCGGTCAGTGTCACTCGCCCAGATCGAATGGTGCCAACGACGTTGACTGGTTGACGCGTGACGCTCCAGCCGTTCGTTTGTCGATCACGAACGGGAAGCAATTTGCGCGGCACGACCGGCAACGAAATACCTATGGATGCTGTGCACGTTGGCTTGGTCGATGTATCGACCAGCAGGGTTCGATCTGATCGTATGCACACATATCCAGCTGCAACGAACTGAATCGGACGAGGTTGTGATGCGGAGGGAGCTGATGTCGCCAGTCCACCAACAACCACTAACGCGGCGATCCTCAGTACGGTTGCAAACATGTCAAGCCTCTTAGTTTCCCGAACAGTGGTTGTCGGGGCCCCTGCAGCAGAAATCTTCAACTTACTTGCTGATCCAAACCGTCACCAAGAAATCGACGGATCAGGCACGGTCAAGGGTGCTCAGCCCGACGCCCCCAAGCGGTTGTCAGCCGGCGCGCGCTTTGGCATGTCGATGAAGCTCGGGGCGCCCTACAAAATGACCAACACCGTGACGGAGTTCGAAGAGAACCAATTGATTGCGTGGCGTCATCTTGGCCATCACACCTGGCGGTACCAGCTCGAACCGTTCGGTGACGGATCCCAAACATCGGTCACCGAAACCTTCGATGGCACCACTAGTAGGGCCCCCATTGGTCTGTTGCTGACCGGTGCACATCGGCGAAACGCCAAAGCGATCGAGCGGACATTGGCCCGGTTGCAGCAGTTGTTTGCCGCAACGAGCTAGTCGGGGAGCAATGCAACGAGATCGTCGAAGATCCCGGGGGAGCCAACCACTAGCACCTCGCGGTTGAGCGGTAACCGGGTTGACCGGGCCCCAGCTTCGTGGGCGATGAGCAGGCCAGCGCACTCATCCCAGGGGTTGAGCCCATCTTCGTAGTAGGCATCGAGCCGACCGTCGGCCACAAAACACAGGTCGATCGCGGCGGATCCACCGCGGCGAATTTCGCGAATCGCTGGAAGCAGCCGGCTGACGCGCTGACCTTGGATCGCTCGAAACTCTGGTTTATAGGCAAATCCAGTGCCGACCAGTGCGTGAGTAATGTCGGTTTCGGCGCTCACGCTGATCGGTTGATTGTTTCGCGAGGCACCGCCACCCAGCACTGCGGAATACAGTTCGTTGAGCATCGGGATGGCAACGGCTCCGGCCACGGTGACACCATCTCGTTCGACGCCGATCGACACCGAAAAAAACGGGTGACGGTAGACGTAGTTGGTGGTCCCGTCAATCGGGTCGATGACCCAACGAACGCCGCTGGTGCCGGGGTCTGATGCGCCTTCTTCGCCCAACACTCCATCGTCGGGTCGCTCTGCATGGATCATCGATACGATGAGCGCTTCGGCGGCCTGATCCATCTCGGTGACCAGATCGGTGCCCGACGACTTGGTGTCTAACCGTCGTGCATCGTTGAGGCCATTCAGAATCAGCGCGCCGGCGGCTCGTGCCATCCGTTCTGCCAGTTCGCGCAGTTGTTGATCGGTCATTTGTTGGCCTTCCACTCGGCCAACGCACGAAGCGACAGCACCGAAATGACCGCAGTGCCGCCGGCGAACAAGATGGTTGACACCACAGCCCCGATTGATTTCGGGGTCGTGCAGACGCCGGTGCATTGCAGTTTGACCACCGCCCATCCAATGAACGCGCCGCTCGCACCCGCCACCAAGATGGCGGCAAAAGCGACGATACGGGCGGTTACCGACGGGATTGACGAGAGTCCGTCGGGTGTTTGTGGTCCGACTTCGACAAACGGGTGCATCCACTAACGGTAGCGGTGGCAGGATATGAGTCATGACTGCGGAAAGCCCGGGCTGGCCAAAATGGACTGGACTTCGCGAGTGGACGGTGGCTTCGGGCATCATCCGTTCGGGCGATCATGTCCTCATGGTCCGTAACCGGCGTCGAGACGGAACATGTGATTGGACCACGCCGGGGGGCGTCGTCGAAACCGGTGAGCACATTGTCGAGGCGCTCACCCGAGAAGTGATCGAAGAGACCGGCGTCACCGTCACCCGGTGGAGCGAAGCTCGCTACTCGGTCGTTACCGTTGCTCCAGGAATGGGATGGCATGCCACCGTGCAGGTGTTTGAGGCGCTGGAATGGTCTGGCGAGATCAACATCGAAGATCCCGATGGGATTGTCGAAGAAGCAGTGTTCGTCAGCCCCGAGCGAGCTATAGAAAGCTTGTTGGGCACCGCCCGCTGGGTGTGCGAGCCGATTACCGAATGGCTCAATCAGCCATGGGACGGCCATCGTCAGTACGGATACGAACTTGCTGGAGTGGATCGTGCATCAACGTCGGTTCTTCGGCACCAGTAACGCAACAGAGTGACTGGCGTCAGTCGGCTCATTTTGCATGTCGATATGGATGCGTTTTACGCGTCTGTTGAGGTGTTGCAGAATCCGGCGTTGAAGGGTAAGCCGGTCATCGTTGGTGGGTCAGCCGAACGTGGTGTGGTGGCCAGTTGCAGTTACGAGGCACGAGCGTTTGGGGTGAGGTCTGCGATGTCGTCGTGGCAGGCGAAGCGACTGTGCCCAACAGCAATCTGGGTGTCGGGCGACCATGCCCTTTATGGCGAGTATTCCGAGAAAGTACACGAGTGCTTCCACCGGGTGACACCACTGGTGGAAGGAATCGCACTCGACGAAGCGTTCCTTGATGCAACCGGAGCGCAGCGTCTGTTGGGCGATATCGAGACCATCGCGAGTGATCTGCGCGCAGATGTATTGCGATCGACCGGCTTGCGGTGTTCTGTCGGTATTGCATCTTCGAAGTTGCTCGCCAAGCTGGCTTCGGAAATGGCGAAACCGGTGCCACCAGGAAAAGCGGCCCGAGTGTTGTTCCCCGGCGCGCGCACGACCAGCGAGGGTGTGGTGCGAGTCAGCGTTGATGGTGAGTTGTCGTTTTTGCATGCCCATCCCATTGAGGCGCTCTGGGGTGTGGGGCCCGCCACAAAAGAGCGGTTGGCTCGACACGGCATTCGCACCGTCGGTGATTTGGCCGCCACTCCACTCGATGCAGTTGGCCGCTCGGTGGGCGCAGGGATCGGTGGGCACTTACATCGACTGGCGCGCGGGATCGATGATCGTCCGGTCGAACCGAACCGGGAAGCAAAGTCGATCGGTCATGAAGAAACGTTTTCGACCGATCGACGTGATCTCGACGGCTTAGGCGTCGACATTGTGCGAATGAGCGATGCGGTATCTAACCGGATGCGCGAAAGCAAAGTCGTGGGGCGCACCATTACGTTGAAGTTGAAGTTTGCCGACTTCCGATTGATCACCCGATCAAAATCGATCCCGTCATCGACCGCATCCGGAGTTCGCATTGCCGATGTTGCCAAAGGGCTCTTGCACGAGTTGGAGACTTCCGACCAAGTGTTGGCTCACGGGGTGCGATTGCTGGGGGTGTCGATGGCATCGCTGATGCCGATCTCCGCTGGCCACGCG
>JANMEI010000778.1:0-2124 GCA_031376865.1 Acidimicrobiia bacterium
GATAGGGATGCATGACTCCAGTTCAACCCAACGCGATGGAACGCGATTTTGGCGCCTCGTTGTTTGGCGACTCCAGTGAGTTCATGGGTGGCGAGATCCCCGACACTGAGGTGGCTGATGCTGGGATGACAGAGCCGGTCGATCAGCCGGTCGAAGTTGACTCGCTCTGGGCAGCCGAGGACCTCGACGACGAACCAAGTGAAGAACTGCTCGAAGACGAACCAAGCGAAGACGAACCACTCGCCGAATTGGTCATCGGGCCGTGGGCAGCCCTGGCGGAGCAAAGCTCCGAAGACGAGGTCGTCGCCGAAGTTGCTCCCACGGATAGCCCGGCTGCGCTCTCACTTGACACCGTCGCGCCTGCTGCAACGCATTTGGATCTGCATTTGGATCTGCATATGGACCACCAACATCGACCAGACGATGCCATGTGGGGTTATGACGAACAACCGGAAACGCACACCATCGAAGAAGCGATGCGCGCTGCCCAAGAGACCCGAATTCTTCGGGCACCACATGCCGACCGACTTCCTCGTTTGAACGAAGCGCATTCCATCGACGATGACCAACTCGACCATGTTGAGAATGCAGCTGCCTCCGACCAGAACAGTGTTGCCCTGCGATCGGGTTTGATGGACGCACTGTCGTCGTCGTTTTCGAAAGGGAGCATCGAGCCTCTTGTCGAATCACCGTCGCTCCCCGAGACACAGCCAATCCAGGTGAAGTCGTCCAAGCGAATCGCAACCCTCGTTGGGGCCAGCGCCGTCGTCTCCATGATGGGTTTTGCTGGATGGACCGTTACGTCGTCATCGAAAACCGCACCGGTGGCAACCCTTATCTCGTCAGTGAAACCGGCGCCGTCGACCATACGTCAACCGCTCGGCACCATTGAACTGTCATCGGCCAGCGTGAGCGAAGACACTGTTCCGGTTGCGACAGTTGTTCCGGTAACGGACAACGACATCGTTCAAGACACCGACATCGTTCAAGACACCGGCATCGTCGTCGATAGCGACATTGCCATAGATGGTGGAATCGTTGAAGACACCGGCATCGTTGTTGATACCCCCGCTGTTGTTGCCCCCGCTGACACACCAGTATTCGATACGCCTGTTGTTGACACACCTGTTGTTGATTCACCAGTCTTTGATTCACCAGTCTTCGATACACCGGCGACCGAGACACCTGTCGTCGTTGCACCTCCGGCGGTGGTTGACTTCGGCGGCGCTCAACCGGCAATCGCAGTCAGCACCAACGACACCGCGCCCACGCTGATTGTCGACAAGTACCGCAACGCACCCGTTTCAATCGAAGGTATCGAGTAGTCGTACTAGCGGAAACGCGCTAGCGGAAACGCTTCGGCAGTAACGCACGGCCGATTCGAGTCAGCGGCGACCCGGCCACCGGGTGAGGTCGTTGGCCTCCTCGTTCCAGCTCCGAAAACCGGTCACCTGGCAGCGCTGGCGCACGACCGACGAGCTGCGTGGTTCCGCGACGCTGCTCCCACAACACCACGTTGACCACCGCGCCGTACACGAGGATGTTGCCGAACAGGTTGAACACAAAGAACAGGGCGAAGATCCCAGCGAACGTGCCGTAGGTGCTGGCCCGGCCGTTCAGTGTGCGCTGCACCAGTTCGGCTCCAACAATCTGGAACACGGCCAGCAACGCACCGGCAAGCAGGGCCCCCGGCGCATGCGCCCGAGGCGGAATGCGGACGTTGGTCAACAACAGATACGACAGCCACACCGCAACCGAGCCGGTGAACCCGGCCGACAGCAACGCAATGCCGACGCCGACGTACGGAACTTTGACAAACGATGTCACTCTGGCGGCGAGAAACCCTGACAAGCCGAACACCAACACGGCTCCGATAATCCACGGAATTCCCAAGAGCTTTTCGAAAATCCCTCGCCCAGGCACTTGCCAGGTTGCGTTGAACGAAGTAGCAAGCGCACCTACTACTCCTAACCCAAGGTATAGCGAAGCAGCGATTGACACTGCCAACGCGAACCCTGCACCGCCTGATGCGCTTCGAATCGAATCACCGACAAACTCCCGCACAGTGGGATCCGAGAGTTTCAGATTGTCGAGAATCCGATCATCAAGATCGGCGTCGCCCTG
>JANMEI010000797.1:0-1494 GCA_031376865.1 Acidimicrobiia bacterium
CCGTTCCAGTCGCCCTTTTCCGGCTTGGCATCCAACGAGATGACCACATCGAAATCTTCAGCGATGCGATGCAACAACCAACGAGCGACCCACAGTTGATCGGACACTTCAACGGTGCCCAACGGACCAACCTGGAATTCCCACTGACCAGGCATCACCTCGGCGTTGGTACCCGAGATCGAGATACCCGCATCGAGACAAGCCTGCGTATGGGCCTCGACGATGTCGCGACCGACAACTCGTCCAGCGCCGACGCCGCAGTAGTACGGGCCCTGAGGCTTCGGATAACCGCCGCCCTTCGGGAAACCAAGAGGCTTACCTTCAAGGGTGAGCATGGTGTACTCCTGCTCGATGCCAAACCATGGCTCTTGCTTGGCGTACTTCTTGGCGATCTTTGCCGCCGCGGCACGGGTGTTGGTGGCGTGAGGTGTCATATCGTTGTGCAAGACCTCGCACATGACCAAGATGTTGTCGCCACCGCGGATTGGATCTGGGCAGCTCCACACCGGACGCAATACGCAGTCGGACTTGTCTCCGGGAGCCTGCTCAGTCGAGGAACCGTCGAAGCCCCAGATTGGTGGCACATCGCCATCGGCGAGGATCTTGGTCTTGTTACGCAGGGTTGGTGACGGCGAGACGCCATCGATCCAGATGTACTCGGCTTGATAGGCCACGGGAATTCCTTTATTGACGGGAGGGTCTTTTTGACGGGAGGTCTTGAAGAACACGACGGCGGAACCGTCGCTATGGGCTGGGGAGACACGCATACGATTTCACGAAGCAGTTTCTCGAACATTGCTCGTTTGTGAACGCTGTGTGAACCAGACCCGAAAGTGTGGTGGTTTACGTCACGCTGGCCCAAATATGGACCCATGTCAGGAAATGGTTCCGCGCTTGGGTCAGAGAATGGGCTGGAGAAAGGTTCGCCAAACCGGGCCAAGTTGGATGAATACGTCCTCCGGACCGTCGAAGAACGCGGTGTGCGGTTTGTGCAACTGTGGTTCACCGACGTGTTGGGCTTTCTGAAAAGCCTGGCCATCACCCCAGCAGAGCTGGAAAATGCGCTTGAAGAGGGGTTGAGCTTCGACGGTTCAGCCATCGACGGGTACAGCCGGCACATGGAGAGCGACATGTTGGCGATGCCGGATGCATCAACATTTGAGTTGCTGCCGTGGCGCACCAACGAGCCCGTTGCCCGAGTGTTTTGCGACGTCACCGACCTTGATGGCAACGCGTTTTTGGGCGATCCTCGTCAGGTGTTGCGTCGCAGCCTTGACCGGGCTCACGACGCAGGCTTTCGCTACTACGCCAGCGCCGATCTTGAGTACTTCTACTTCGCCGACAACGACCCATCGAAGCCACCAAAGCCTTTGGACTCGTCAACCTTCTTCGATTTGTCCGCGGCAGACGCGGCCGGTGACCTTCGCCGTCGAACGATTTCGCATCTGGAAGCGCTGGGCATACCCGTTCGTTACTCACACCATGAAGAAGCAC
>JANMEI010000818.1:0-2316 GCA_031376865.1 Acidimicrobiia bacterium
GTCTTGTACGTATGTCGCGTTTTGCTCAACCATGAGTTCCCTTGGGCTGATGTTTGCAAATCGCCTGATGTCTCGATGCATATGCGCCTGGTCGAAGTATCCCACCGTCGTTGCGACTTGAGCGGCGGGGAGCCCTTTTCCAAGCATGCTCGCCGCCAGTTCGAATCGCCGCAACGCAACGTAGTGTTGCGGGCTCACGCCCAAGGCCGCCTTCGTTTGGCGCCAGAGTGTGCTGCGTGAGATACCGGCTTCTGACGCGACCGCTCGAAGATCGTCGGTTGATCGTGTTCTCTCTAAGCGCTGTAATGAGTTGACAACCGATGTTGTCCGCACGCGTCGTAAGCGGTCCCGAACAACATTTTGAACTACCACCGCACGATCTGCAACAGCCGCACTGGCCAATCGATTTGCTAACCGGTCAGCGTCGCTTCCCAAGAGGGCATCAAGTGGGGCCATCGAACCCATGAGATCACCCAGGCCAAATCCAAGCCTGACCGCAACCGACGGCGCAAGTTTGATTTCCACACAATCAATCGAACCTTGGTGCACAAATGCAGTTGGGGTGTGTTGCAGCCCAACGATGAGCAGTCGCTCCTGTCGCCCAGCCACGGTCATCGACCCGCTACCCAATTCCAGCAACACGGTGACGCGTCCGTGTGGTTGTGCACTTCCTCTCGTCGGTTGATCAAACCGACCCGAGAAGCTTGCAACGGTGACCGGAGGAACGATCGGGAACAAACCTGTCATCGGTTGACGCTGCTTGCGTTGGCCACGATAACCCCCTCCGGCCGACGACCGGGCTCGTCAACGCCGGGCCGCATCTGTCGTTCGATCTCGGTGAAGCCCGCCCGCGTCAACCGGGCAACGAGTTCTTCGACGGGCCAGTAGTAGGCGGTGGCAACACTGTGCTCGAACGCCACCACCTCGTCACCGTGGAAGAACCCGATAACCAACGTTCCGTCCGGAACCATTGCTCGTCGCAGTTCATCAAGCACGCCATCAAGATCCGCTGGCGGCAGATGAATCAGTGAGTACCAGGCCAAGATGCCGGCCACAGAACCATCGGCCACAGGCAGCTGCTGCATCGAACCGAGTTCATACCAACCGCTCGGATGCGCATTGCGAGCGTGTTCGATGAACTCAGGGACCACATCGATGCCCGTTGCGTCGACGTTATGCAAACGCAGATGCTCGGTCAAATGACCGGGACCGCATCCAACGTCGAGCACGCTGCCTGTTCGAATCGAAAGCCGCCGGGTGATAAGGGAAAGGTCATCAGCGTGCATATAGTCGGTGTTTCCGAACAGCTCGACGTACTGCGCAGACATGGTTCCATATGCCTGCTTCACCAGTTCCACGAATGGGGATTCTAGGACTTGCTGCTAATGAAGCTCAAAAACTCTTGCTAGGTGAGCGGAATGTCTTCGATGCGGTTCTGGTGCAAAGCGTACAGAAATGGTCGCTCTCGATCGATGCAGACTAGAACAAGATCGCCAAGTGCACGAATGATTCTGTTGGCCATATCGACGGCTGGAATTCGTGATGACTGCGGCCATGACCTGAAAATCGAAGAGAGCTTGCCGCTCGGCTCCGACGTAGCGAATCCTGTCGTCCTTCATGATCGCGAGCCAGTGGCGTTCACCACAAAGCTGTAGCCACTCAGTATCTGCAATCCTTTCGTCGTTCGGAATGCCGTAGAGCTCGGCGAGCGTGTTCAGCCGAATCCCTTCTGCTCGAAGCAATTCAGGAACCTTTTTGCGACCGAGGCTACGATCGAGGAAAAGGTCAGGCAGCCCGTCGGGATGCGACACGCAACGCGTCCTCGATATCAGCAAAGCTCACACCAAATTCTTCGGTGAGTTCCTCGATCGAATCACCGGTCTGGAAACGCGAGATCACGTCGTCAACACGGGTTCCAACGTGAACAAAAATCGGGCGGCCAAACGAACGCAACGGATCGCACACAACCTCGCTCCGATAGCCAGGCACATGAATCAGACTGGCGTAACCATCTGCACCGAACTCGATACGTTGCAATTGCTCACGAATCGCATCAACGAACACTCGTTGACCATTACGCACGACAACAAGCGACGCCACAACGTCAACGTCAACTTGTTCAGCATTGAAATCATAAAGAACCTCGGCACCATCGGTATACAGTTGCTGCGAGGCCAGCGCATGACCGATACCAATTTCGTGCTCAAGAGCCGCAATAGCGGGACGAACGCGTTGCATCGGAACACCGGACCGTCGAAGTGTGGCCAACACCATTGCTTCGGCGAGACCTGAAATGACACCGGCTGACATCGAGCC
>JANMEI010000850.1:0-4600 GCA_031376865.1 Acidimicrobiia bacterium
TGGCGCTTGAACCGGTTGCTGTCCCGATGATTAAGCCTGCGCCAATTGCTGCGCCGGTTGATCTTCGCAGCATCGCTGGTATTGGTGCCACGCCAGAAGCGACCAAGGCGATGATGCAATCGATGAGCGAGGAAGCACGCCGGCAACGCCAAACTCGCAATCGGCAAGCATCGCCAACCATTGATCCCTTCGGAAAGCGATCCACCACCCGGCCGCCATCAAAACTTGCGAGTGCATTGGCAAAGTTGGTGTTGAAGTCACCTGCTTCGAAATCTATTTCCAAAAAGCACGAGCAGTATCTGAATGACCTTCGCAATCGGTTCGCCGCGGGAGACTTCGAGAGTGCCTTGAAACGGGCGATCCCGTTCGGCGGGAAAGATGGGGAAGGGTCAACCGCGTTGGGCACCCCCGGGGCTCGTGACCAACTCACCTTTGGTGCTCGATCGGGTGGGGCGGGAATGGTTCCGTATGGACCCGATGTGTCGCGAATGTTGGCAGACATGTATCGGTCTGCCGCTACGGACTTGGAAGCGCAAGAGCGGTACTTTGAAGCGGCTTATGTGCTGGCAGAGCTGATGGACGAACCCATGTCTGCGGTATCAATGTTGGAGCGCAACAAGCAATGGAAGTTGGGCGCGGAGATTGCCCGCAGCTACAACATGGATCCTGATCTGTTGGTACGCATGCAGTGGTTGGCTGGCGACAAAGCGGCGGCCCTTCGCACGGCGCGGCGACACGGCAACTATGCGGCTGTTATCAATAAAGTGGCAGCGGTAGATCCGATTGCTGCCCGCGATCTTCGCGTTCATTGGGTGAACGATCTCGAATTGTCGGGCCGGTATGTGCAAGCGGTTCAGGTTGGGTGGGAGGAGCCTGAGCTTCGGCCGTTGCTCCGCAACGTGATCGACAAGGCTGGGCGTCTTGACGATTCAGCGAAGCTCAGTATGCAGGCATATGGACTGCATCTTGATGCAAGCGACGACCAAGTTGTTGAGTTCGAGGAGACAATGAAGAACGAGGTACAGAGCGGTGGGCGAGGGATGCGGCAGTTGGTGTTGACAATGTCAACCATCGGCCCGTTGCCGAGCGCGGCGGCTGACCGACGGATTGCCTCGTCGGTGCTTCGATCATTGTTTCTGCTTGGCCAGAAGCGACCATACGACCAACAGTTCACTCGGGCGACCCGGGTGCTGATTGATCGGTGCGACCCGTTACTGAAGGCTGACTTAGGTTCGTTCGAGCAAATCTCTCACCGTGCCGACGGTCCAGTTGAGCTGACCCCATTGCAGCCAGGGGTGAAGCCGATACTTGATGCTGCGGCCACGGCGGGAGGAGAGGTGCTGGTGGCGTTTGGCGAAACGGGCTGTGCATTGCTGAACAGTGCTGGCCGTATCACGGCGTCGTGGTCAATCCCCACTCACTCCCTCGTGATGTCGGACTCGGGCACGATGGCACTGCTGTTGACGAAACGCGACCCGAGTGTTCACGTGTACTTTTTGGACCTTGCCACCCGTAAAACGAAGTTGTACGGGACGGTTGCGCTTGACACATGGGCCGACTCGTTCGACGGCGCTACGTGGGCGGTGCAGTTCAACGGAACCCTGGCGTTTCTTGACATGTTTGCCGACGAGCCGTCGCTGGGTTGGACCCAGTTCGAGCACGATGAGTATTGCCACACTCTGAGCCGAAGCGAAGAGCGATTGACCGCCGTGATCACCAGCTCAAAAGCAAACATCCGCGAACGGGTCACGGAAGTGTGGAGTTGGTCGCTCCCGTTGATGAGCCTCGTGAGCAAGCAAACCATCACCTGTGATCAGCGTTCAACACTGCGGGTTGCGGTTGGGGGTCTCCGTACAATCTGGCTCGGTGCCGGAGTGGGAGCTGCCCTCATGCAGGTCAGCCCCGGGCAAACGCCGGTGGCTGTCGATCAGTCATCGCATGCGGCCAGTTGGAACGGCGAGGCCTTCATGGCTTCGGTTGGGTCAAGCCGTTTCGAGTTGCGGCCGTTCCTTGGAGGGGCACTCACCACACCGATTGATTGGACCCCATCGGGTGGTATGCGCCTTCAAACTGGACCGAGCAAACGGATAGTCGCTCTATGGGATGGCAGCGGCCGGCTGTACGTCATGGATCGGATCACGTCTGCCCTGTTGTTAGCCCACTCGTTTAGAGAGTGAGATTCAGACCCCAGCGGATGGCGCGGCGAAGCAATTCGTAATACTGCGGAGTAGTCCACGATCCCCGTTCGACCAGGGGGTAGTACGCGAGCAGAGGAATCATGTCATAGTGACCTCGGCAGTGTCCCAAGGTGTTGTACAAAACGGCTCCGCTTCCAAGCGGGCGCAGATACGACACGAGGTGCCGTTGGGTGCCTCGTGTCGCTTCGAACCAATCGGCTTCTGCAAAGCCGGTCGCTTCTCCGCTCCACGTTGTATGGAGCAACGGGGTGAGTGCCGCGTGATCGGGATACTCGCTCAGGTACAACTCATCGTCTGTCTCAAACGGTTCGATCCCTGTGACCAACCAGTGTGCTGCATCGGTAATTTCCACGAGGTACGGAGCAATCGGCGGGTGCGCAATGAATTGGCTTCCCAACATGTCCGCCCACAGGGGGAATACCCGGGGCGAAACTACGTTGCCTACTCCAAGTTGAGGCGGAAGGTCGAGCGCTGAGTTGGTGCCATGAAGGGCCACCCATCGTCCGCCTTGCTCGACCCAGGTGCGAATCTGTTGCTGAGCACGCTCGGTGGGACGAACGTCGCAGGTGTAACTGATCAGAAGCTGCCCAGCACAGATGCGATGCGTATCTTCATAGTCAGCTAAAACCGTGACTCGAAGATTTGGGTGTTCGGCTGTCAGCGTCAGCAGTTCGTGACGAGCAAAGTCAAAATCGTGCCACTTCCCGCCGACCACCAAACACGCGTCGATCCGGTGTAGTCGACTGCTCATCGACCCAAGTTCATCACCGATCAAACAGTGGATGCAATTCCCGTCCTGTTCGACATACGCTGAAGACGTGAGTATTCGAACAACAGGGTTGTGGAATGACATGCAGACGTGGCGACATGCCCTGCATCAACGTCCAGAGTTGGGGTTTGCTACGCACGCAACTTCGGAAAAGGTTGCGGCGCTACTTCGCGAATTTGGCGTCGATGAAGTGCACGAAGGCGTCGGTGGCGTCGGTGTGGTGGGTGTGCTCCGCAACGGTTCGTCGCAGCAGTCCGTTGGGTTGCGAGCTGACCTCGACGCGCTACCCATTACTGAAGTAGGCGACGTTCCGTATCGCTCTGTTCACGACGGTGTGTTTCATGGATGCGGCCACGACGGGCATACTGCGATGTTGTTGGGCGCTGCGAAGTACCTCAGCGCGCAGAGGAAGTTTGACGGCGTTGTGTACTTCGTCTTTCAGCCGAACGAGGAAAATGGATTGGGTGCATTAGCCATGATTGACGACGGACTGTTCGATCGGTTCCCAATGAGCTCGATCTATGGAATGCACAACAAGCCCGGCATCACGACCGGAAACTTTGAAACTCGTGTCGGACCAATGATGAGTTCTGAGGATTTGTTTGAAATTGTCATCCATGGGACGGGTGGGCACGCCTCAACTCCAGAACGCCATATCGATCCGGTTGTGATCGCTGGTGAAGTAATAGGGGCCCTCCAAACGATCGTGTCGCGTTCTGTGGCCGCAAACGAAGTGGCGGTCGTTTCGATTACCCAAGTCTTTACCGATGGAGCCCGCAACATCGTGCCGTCAAACGTGACGATCAAAGGCGACTGCCGCACGTTTTCGTCAACGGTGCAACTGACCATCGAGCGGCGAATGCGGCAACTGGTTGATGGCATCTGTGCGGCTCACGGAGCAACCGCAACCGTCGAGTATCACAACGAGTTCATCCCGTTGGTCAACACGGCCAAAGAAGTCGACATCGCCATTGCTGCCGCCACTGCAGTCGTTGGCTTAGATCGTGTCGAACCGAACTGCAAGCTGATCACCGCGTCCGAAGACTTCGCCCAGTTTTTGCAGATCGTTCCCGGGTGCTTTGTCGACATCGGCAACGGACTGACGGGCAATTGCGGCTCGTCACTTCATAACCCCTCGTATGACTTCAACGATGAGGTGCTTTCGATCGGCGCTGATTATTGGGTCACGCTGGTGGAAACAGCGCTGCCCGCTTGATGGTGAGCTAAACGGCAGCTACTGCGGTGTCGAGGGCGAGTTTGGCCATCGACATGAACCCGGTTTGCCGCTCTTCGCTTGACAGCGATTCATGTGTGAGCAGATGATCTGAAACCGTCGCGATCACGAGAGCCTTCGCCCGCTCGCGTGCAGCAATTGTGTACAGCGCGGCACCTTCCATTTCAACGGCGAGTGTGCCATGTTCGCCGAGTTTCTTAAACGTCTCGGGATCGTCGTCATAGAACGAATCGCTCGTAAAGAGTGGACCAACGTGAGCAGTGAGGCCCTGTTCCTTGGCCAAGTGAACTGCCGTGCTCAGTAATCCGAAGTCTGCGGTGGGGGCGTAGCTGATGCCATCGAAGTACCGGCTGACCATGCTGGAATTGGTGTGCGCACTCATGCCGATCACGATGTCTC
>JANMEI010000831.1:0-1146 GCA_031376865.1 Acidimicrobiia bacterium
CAGCGCCGAAGGAAAGCGGGTGGTGATCATCGGTGGTGGAGACACGGGGGCTGACTGCCTGGGCACCGCGCACCGGCAAGGCGCGCTCAGCGTGCATCAGTTTGAGATCATGCCCCGCCCGCCCGAGGACCGAGCCACCGACAATCCGTGGCCGCTGTTTCCGTTCACCTACAAAGTGACATCGGCCCATGAGGAAGGTGGCGACCGAGTGTATTCGGTGACCACCACCGAGTTCGCTGGTGAAAACGGAACGCTTACCGCTTTGCGTGGACACGAAGTTGTGCAAAAAGTTGTCGACGGTCGTATGAGCTTCGACAAGGTAGAGGGTTCCGAGTTCGAGATGCCCGTTGATCTGGTGTTCCTCGCGATGGGGTTCACCGGCCCGCAAGCTGGTGGCATGTTGGAACAACTAGGTGTACAGATGGATAACCGTGGCAATGTGGCTCGAACCAGCGATTACTGCACCAGCGTCGACGGCGTCTTTGTGGCTGGCGACATGGGTCGCGGTCAAAGCTTGATTGTGTGGGCAATTGCCGAAGGTCGCAGCGCTGCGGCGACGTGCGACCAGTACCTGATGGGCGAAACCACGCTGCCATCACCCATCACGGTGCCATCGACCCTCACCAAAGTTGGTTGAACAGGCAGTCGGCCCTGGGTTCAGCTGTAGGGCATTAGCCAAGCCCGGTGACCGGAGGACCACCCACACCAACGTCGCCGCCGTCATCTGGTGGCGACGTGGGATCTGGCTTGGGATCAGGCTTGGGGTCAGGTTTCGTGTCAGGCTTCGGTTTCGGCTTGGTGGTGTCTGGTTTTGGCTTCTTCGTAGCCGGAGGCGAATCAGGTGAGTTATCGCCACCTTCGACCGGAATCGGCGTGGCCCGTGTGTCGGACGCTTCGCCGCTCGGCTTCTTTTTGGTTGTTTCAGTGGTGTCGGATTCGTTGCCAGAATCGGCCGGCGGTTTGGTGGTGCGAGGCTTGGTGGTTGTTGCCCCAGCAGTGGGGTTGCCTTTGCAGTCTTTTCCTTCAGCCGGCCGATAGAGCGCCCGGGTTTTATCTTTCTTAGTGGTGCCATCTTCGTAGGTGCGCAGACGGAAGGTGTAAACCACCTTGCATTGGTCCTTCTTTTCAACCACCTGATCAACAACG
>JANMEI010000007.1:0-7187 GCA_031376865.1 Acidimicrobiia bacterium
CGGCGCTGGTGTTGCCGCCCAGTGCGTAGGCCTCATCAGCTAACCGAACATGTAACGCATTGCGGTCAGCGTCGGAATACACCGCCACGGTCTTGATGCCCATCTCGCGCGCAGTACGAATGACACGAACGGCGATCTCGCCTCGGTTGGCGATGAGGATCTTTTTCAGCATGTTGAGGTATCCCGGGAACTAGGTGAAGCAGCAAATCTACAGTCGCCTATTGTCGCCCACTTGTGGATCCCGTTGCCAAGCAAGCCCTGTTGACCCAAAACCTGGCCCAAATCAACCGGTACACCGATATTCGTTGGGTAGCCGAATGCGGGTCAACCAACACGGTCCTGGCCAGGGAGGCGAGCGATCCGACCGATCCCGCCACCACCGGGGGCATCATTTTGGTGACCGACCGTCAAACTGCCGGAAAAGGCCGCTTGGGTCGAGTGTGGGAAGCCCCGGTCGGGGCCTCGCTGGCGATGTCTGTGCGGATACCGCAACACGGGCTCGCAATTGGTTTGCTGCCCCTTGTGGTGGGCGTCGCCACCCGCAACACGGTGCTGCGCCTTGGCGCTGATCCCAACCAAGTGGAACTGAAGTGGCCAAATGACCTCATGAACCCCGAGACCGGTCGAAAGTTCGCTGGTATTTTGTGTGAAGCGGTTGGCAACTACGTGATCATCGGGGTTGGCATCAACCTCACCCGCCCTGATCACTTAGAAGGAATCGCCGCCGAACGAGCGCAGTGGGTCAGCGAGGTCACCTCCGGCGGAACCCGAGTTAGCCAGGTCGATTCGGCAACGGTGCTGGCCATCGAAATCGATCGGTGCGTGACCGCACTGGCCGAGAATCATCAGCTCGCATTGGATGAAGTTCGCAACGTCTGTGCAACGATTGGTCGGTTGGTTCGTATCGAGCAACAACACGAGCACTGGGAAGGAACCACGGTTGGTATCGACGACGGTGGTGCCCTTGTGGTTCGGCGAACCGACCACCAAGAAACCGTGATGGTTCATGCCGGCGACGTGGTGCACCTAAGGTCGATGCCATGAATCCATGTGAGATCTGGTCATGAAGGGGATTGTGTTGGCGGGGGGAAGCGGGACCCGCTTGCATCCCGTTACCCGGGCCGTCTCGAAGCAGCTGCTTCCGGTTTACGACAAACCAATGGTGTACTACCCCATTTCGGTGCTGATGCTGGCGGGAATCCGCGACATCTTGATCATCACGACGCCGCACGACATGCCCCTGTTTCAGCGGCTGCTTGGTGATGGCTCAGCATTCGGTGTGCGTTTTGAATATGAAGTCCAACACGAACCCAACGGACTGGCCCAGGCGTTCGTGATCGGTGCCAAGTTCATTGATGGTCAACCGGGTTGCTTGGTGCTCGGCGACAACATCATGTACGGCCACGGGCTGCCACAAATCCTTCGCCGTGAAGTGCAGCGAGTCGAAACTGATGGCGGCTGTTCACTGTTTGGGTTCGTCGTCCATGATCCGGAACGGTATGGGGTTGCCGAAGTAGACAGCACCGGAAAGATTCTGTCGATCGAAGAGAAGCCGACTCAACCGAAGTCCAACCTTGCGGTGACGGGATTGTATTTTTACGATGCCCAAGTCAGCAAAGTGGCGGCCGAGCTCAAGCCGTCTTTGCGTGGCGAGTACGAGATCACCGACGTCAACCGTTGGTATGTGGACGAAGGAACCGCTCACCTCACCACGTTCGGGCGAGGAATGGCTTGGCTTGATATGGGTACGCACGAATCGTTGCTCGAAGCGTCGCAGTTTGTCCACACCCTGGAAACCCGGCAGGGCGAACAGATCGCGTGTCTCGAAGAAATCGCCTACAGTCACGGGTGGCTCTCGACCGAGGCACTCCAAACGGCAGCCGAATCATACGGTAAGTCTACGTATGGTGTGTATCTCAGCCGATTGGCTGCTTCGGTAGCCAAGAAGTAGATCAGTTAGATCGATCCGTCGATCCGCACCGCGGCGCGTGCGTCAAGGCGCCCCGCCTTTGGTTTTTCGCTGTCGGGCCCGCAATACAATGCGCCGCAAATGCCGAGCGCAATACCGCCCAAGACGCCCACGATTTGATCGTGCAGTCCAACGTCGCCGTATCCTTGAATCAGCACCGCGGCGATTCCCGACGCGCCCCACATAGAGAGCGCCCAGCGTTCGGGGGTGTAATACCGTTTGGTGGCTCGAAGACCCAGGTACAGCACACCTGGGAAGATGACGTAGTAACCGCCCGCGCCCAACAATCCTGCGTACGCAAATAGGCCAAGCAAGCTGTTGTGCGGAAGAAACTTGTACTGCGGGAACACGTCGCCGATGTAGTCGCCTCGGGAAAACTCGATGTATTCCTTGCCAAATCCAATGCCGATGAACGGGTTGGTTTTGTAGGTGTAATACAGGTTGAAGTTCTCAACATCTCGCGTGCTTGATGAGCGGTCGTCTTGAATCACGACGCTTCGAAGACTGAGCGCTGGACGGAAGATCGCGTTGCGAGACACCCCAGTAAAGGCGATCGCGAAATACAGCACACCCGGCAAGATGAACCGGGAGATAGTTCGGTTGATGGCTCGTCGTCGCTCGGGAATCGCGTCTTCGTACATCAACAACAATGCGAACGCCATGCCCACAAACGCAATGCGACGTTGGTTGGTGTACAAGCCAACGAGGGTGAGCAACATGCCGATTCCGTGCCATTTGCGAAACTTCTTTTCGACCCCAGCCACCCACGAGGCAACGATGACGCTAAACACCATGGCGTAGGTCACCGAGTCGCCGTGCACGGTTACGAAGTCAAGCGGTGTCTTCTCACTTTTCGGTGTCACAGTGAGCGTTACCCACAGACCGGTGAGCCCCTTCATGCACGCGGCAGTAATCATCACCGTCTTGAGTTTGCGGAGAAACTTGAGATCACCAACGGTTGCGATGCCGATCGCAAAGCACGGCATCCAGACAAACACCCGCCCTTGATAGGTGGCTTGTTTCAGGTCGCCACCCCGCAAAACCCCGAGGGCGAAACTCACCACGATGGTGCCCAGTGCAATCGCCACAATGCGGGCGAATACACGCTCGCGGCCGATGCGGACTTTGCTTTCCTGTCGAACGTGGAGCAAACCACGAACCGCGCAACCAACGGCCATCAGGTCGAGCAGGCAGACCGGTAAGGGCTCGAGGTTGCGATACAACGCCCCGGCCAGAAAGATCCATGGCGACTGCCAGTTGCCATTCGCTGGAGATGACCGGGGGTTATCGACGCCGAGTGCGATCAACGAAACGGCCAGCATCAACGGCTGAATCGGCAGGTAACGCAACACGGCTACCACCGCAGCAATGACCACAATCGCAAAGGAAATCTCAGGGCTGAACAAACCAGCCAAGGTGGATAATCCGACGATCGCAATCGACAACATCGGAGTCAGCCATTTGTGCTCACGCAACTTGCGCAACAACGTTGGTGGTGTCGCAGTCCTCGGTGCCCTTGCGCTGACCGGTGTTTCGATCGCCTGATCTGCGGCTTGATCGGCTGTTTGACTGGTGAGGCCATCGGGCGCCACCCGCATGAGTGCCTCGGGGACAGGCTCGCGGTACAGGCGAATTGCCTCATCAGATGGCGACCCCGCAGGCGACTCGATCATCCCAGCCGCCCAAACACGAACCGCAAAATGACACCAAAGAAGACCATGAACACGACGTAATCCGTGATGACCCGACTCACGGGAAAGGGTGGTTCTCGACGGGCGCGTCGAACCGGAATCAGCAGGCACGCCAAAATAAGGCTGATGAGGAAGATCTTTTGCATGGCGATGAGGCCTGGGCGTACCCAGTTACGGCTAGGCGTTGGGACAAGGTCTGGGAAACGCTCAGGGACAAGCTCAGTTTCCCATGGTGGACGGCTGTACGCGGTACCCAACGATGATGAACTCACCGATGGTGACGCAAGCATCTACTTTGTCATCATGCGTGTGCTCATCACCGGTGGAACCGGCCAACTTGGAATCGCCCTCACCCGAGAATGCGCACTGCATTCCGATGACGTGCTGGCGCCAGGCAGCGCAGATCTCGACGTCTCCAATCGTGAGCAGGTGTTTCAGGTGATGGGTGCGTGGCGACCTGAGGTGGTGATCCATGCCGGCGCGTGGACTGACGTTGACGGTGCCGAAGCAGATCCGATTCGGGCCATGCGGATCAATGCGTGGGGGTGCCGATCCATCGCCGAAGCAGCCGATCTTATTGGTGCCCGGGTGGTAACTGTCTCAACTGATTACGTATTTGATGGCAACGGCAGCGGCCCTCAAGGCGGCGGTGCCTATCACGAGTGGGACACACCCAACCCGATCAACATGTACGGGAAATCCAAATATGCAGGTGAACGCGAAGTGCTGGACTGCCTTGGACAACGCGGATGCGTGGTGCGCACGGCGTGGGTGTGCGGGCCTGACGGAAAGAACTTCCTGAAGACTATGTTGCGCGTTGCCGATCAGGGCGCCGAAAACGGGTCACCTGTCACGGTCGTCAATGATCAGCATGGGTCGCCCACGTTTACCGACGATCTAGCCCGGGTACTACGCGAGCTTGCGATTCGGCGCGTCGGCGGAGTGTTTCATGCAGCAAACCGAGGGCCCACCACTTGGTATGACTTCGCTCGGGCGATCTTTCGCGACTCTGGCCACGATGCCAACCGAGTGCAACCGGTATTGTCTGCAGACTTACAACCTCAGCGCCCGGCGCCGCGGCCTGGGTATTCGTTGCTCGATTCGGTTGCCCTCGATGCCTTGGGTCTCGCGCCAATGGATCATTGGGAAGTCGCGTTAACCCGCAATTTGGTGGCATTGGAGCGCTTTGCTCCCCGCTAGCGAGGTTGTGCAACCGACCCACGGGTCTGTTGCGGTGGTTGTGGTGACCTACGAATCGTCGACCGATATTGGGCCATGCCTCGACAGTTTCCGGGCCGACCCGGCCGTCGGAGCGATCGTGGTGGTGGATAGCGGATCGTCCGACGTTGACCAAACCCGGAGTGCGGTCCATGCCCGACAAGGGGTTCGGTTCGAGTCGCTCGATCGCAACATCGGATTCGGGTCGGCGTGCAATAGAGGGGCAGCCCTCACCGACGAACCGCTGCTGCTGTTTCTGAACCCCGACACGATCGTAGGTGACCGGTGCGTATCCTTGTTGGCAGCTACCTTCGCGCAACAGTCGAGTGAGCATGTTGCTGTCGTTGGTCCGTCGGTACGAAACCCCGACGGATCGCTGTACCCCTCGGCGCGAGTGTTTCCCTCGATGTTGACCGCAGCGGGTCATGCGTTTCTGGGGCCGATCTGGCCGAACAACCCTTTTTCATCAACATACTTACGATCATTTGACGGCCCTGAGTGGATCTCGGGAACCGCATTAGCGGTACGTCGCCACGCCTTTGAATTGGTGGGCGGATTCGACGAGCAGTACTTCATGTATGTGGAAGACGTCGATCTGTGTTGGCGGCTGCGCCAACGGGGGCAGTATGTGGCGGTCTGCGAATCTGCCGAGGTGGTGCATCGAATTGGCGGATCGTCACGACACCGACCGTTTGCGATGATTGGCCACCATCATCGGTCGCTGTGGCGCTTTGCCCGCCGGTCGTCGACCGGTTTCGAGCGCGTGGCGTTACCCTTCGTAGCGGTTGGATTGTTGACCCGAAGTGTGGCGTTTGTCATGCTGCAGGCAGTTCATCGCCGCCCACCAGCGACCCTGCACGGTTGACCTGGGCTCTCGCAGTAGGATCGATGTCCTTATGGCTTCAAAAGAGTCCACCACTCCTCCCAATTCGGCTGTCCCACGTTCAGCGTCGGGTAAAGCAGTTGACCGCGCCGCCAAAGCAGGCGGAGGACGCACCCGTGCCCAAAACTCCACCTCGTGGGGATATGTAGGCACCCTCATCGGGATCTCGGTCGTCGGGATTGCGCTGATCGCCACCTCATTTTGGCAGCAACGAGAAGATCCGAAGGCGCCCTACCGGCAGACCACGGAACGCTCTCAAGCCGAGTTCAAACGGGTGTCCGAGGCTCGGACGAAGTACAAAGACAAGCCAAAATCGGCCGAGCTCAAAAAGGCAGAAGCTCGCTACGAGGACTACCTCACCAACAGTCACATTCACGCTGCCTACGGTTTTTATGACTGCACCAAAGACAAAGGTAAGGAATGGCTGCCACCGATCAACGGCGAAAACGACGGTGACCCGAAGGGCATCCATGCGCACGCCGATGGGTTGTTGCATGTACACCCATTCTCCAAAACCGTTACCGGTCGACGAGCGGTGCTCGGCCGTTGGCTCGACGTCACCGGTATCAAGGTTGGATCAGGCAGTATCTTCATTCCCGCCAAAGACGCCTCAGCGGAGAATCCTGCCCTGGTGGCCCGAAAAGCCGAGACGCTCAAGTCCGGTGCGAAGTGCAAGAACGGCAAACCATCCGAGATTCGGGTCTTTGAGTACAAAGACGCCGTCAAAAAGGGTGTCGCCGACAAGAATGTCAAGGGCAAACGAGCGCTTGGTTCGGCCAAAGACATCCCGCTGAAGTCCGGTTGGGCTTACGTGATCGCACGCGTCGACAAGGACTTCGTGCCGCCGGTGCCACCGTCGGTCGATGCGCTGATTGCGCCAAGCGATGCTGTGGCCGCTACCGGAGACCAGGCCACACCTCCGGCGGTAGATCCAGCGACTGATCCCACGGCCACCGGTTCGACGGTTGCAGGTTCGACGGTTGCAGGTTCGACGGTAGTTGGGGCTCCAACCACCAAAGCGGCTGGTGCAGCAACAACTGTTCCAAAACCGACAACGACGGTCGCTGCTCCAACCACCACCAAGTGACCTGGTCGAATCGACTACAACGTTCACAGGTCTGACCATGGGTAAAGCCATCATCTTGGTAGGCGGCGAGGGCACTCGCCTCCGGCCGCTGACCTACACCCGCCCGAAGCCGATGCTTCCGGTGGCCGGCGTGTCGATTCTCGAACGCAAACTCGAGCATCTCGCCAGCCACGGCATCACCGAAGCAATTTTGTCGCTCGGATACAAGCCCGATGCGTTTATCGAAGCGTTCCCGACTGGTGAAGTAGCCGGCGTCACGCTCCATTACGCAGTCGAACCCAGCCCGCTTGATACCGCCGGGGCGATTCGTTTTGCGGCGACTGCAGTTGGCTGGCTCGG
>JANMEI010000021.1:0-15822 GCA_031376865.1 Acidimicrobiia bacterium
GTTCAACTTCAAAGACCGATCCCCCATGCGCGGCAAGTTCGACATCCACCCAGGTTTTGAACTTTGCGGCGTCGGTAGTTTTTTGGTCGTAACCGGGGATCATCTTTGGGGCATCGGTGTACTCGTGGTTGACCCACATCACTCCCTCGGTTGCGCCGGTGCCAATCGGAAAGAACGCTTGGAAGTCGTGGTTGTAGCCGACTTGTCCAGATTGTGACTCACCCGTTTGCTTAGCGAGGTCAAACGCAGGAGCACCGGCCGTGATTGGATCGCCCCAGCGGGCTACCACGTCGACAACGTACCCCGCCGGGACACGGACACCATCATCGGAGACGGGGGCTGCCGCAATTGGAGCAAACGCCACGGACTCGGCCGGAGTTCCCGACGGTGCCACCTGGCTGACTTGGGCCGAGAGTCCCAGCGAGCGAATCGCGTCGGCTGCTTGGGTTGGCGCAACAGTACCGCTCGACGTCTGTGCCACCGCAGGTAATGACGGCAACATCGTTGCTGCACCAATTGCGGCAGCGCCGATGACGGCAGAACGGCGAGAAAATCGAAGATCCATCAAGTGAGCGAGGTCTGATTCGGGTTCAGTCCGGTCGACGTCGCTCGGGGTCGAATCGGGTTGGATTACATGGATGTTGTGATCAATCATGAACCTTGAAACTAAGGAGCACAGGTAGCGCGCTGCGTGTCTCCGGCTTACGTTTGTGCTGTTTTTAGGTAAACGTTCGGCAACAGGTAAACAGTTCGCCATTCGTTTAGGTTCCGTTTATCTCACCGAGTACTGCTGTTGCTGATCGGCTCGTACGGTCTTTTTCGCCCACTGCAAACAACAGGAGCTTCTTGCCTCATGTCCTCATCTACTTCTTCTGCCACCAAACGGAACCTTATTCGCCTCGGTATTGGCGTCACCTTTGCGTCGATGGTTGTCGCGCCGATTTCAGCCCAAGCACAAACCGCCACACTGGATACCGGGGTGACGGTCTCGGGCGCCGGATCATCGTTCATGTCTAACTACCTCGAACAATGCAAAGCCGATGCCAAGAAGGCGCTCAACATCAACATCACCTACCAAGCTTCCGGTTCCGGTGCCGGTCGAAGTGGGTTCATCTCCGGCACGACCGATTTCGCGGGTTCCGACGTTCCGTTTACCTCAGCCGAACTCGGCACCCTCAAAACAAAGTTCGTGTACATCCCAATCACTATCGGCGGGGTCGCCATCGTCTACAAGGTCCCTGGTGTTGACGACCTCAAACTCAGTGGATCAACACTGGCGAAGATTTTCTCTGGCGCAATCACCAAGTGGAATGCAACCGAGATCGATAAAGAAAACCCCGGAGCAAACCTCCCATCGGAAACCATCCGAGTGATCGTTCGCTCAGACTCATCGGGTACGTCAAACGTCTTCACTGACTACCTCGATCAAGCAAGTGGCGGCGCGTGGAAGAAGGGCGTGACATCCACGTTCCCCGTTCCGCCAGGCACCGGCGTTGCCCAACGCGGTTCCGATGGCGTCACCAACTATGTCGCTGGCAGCCAAGGTAACTATTCGATTACCTACGCTGAAACCAGTTTCGCCGTAGAACGGAAGCTTCAAGTTGCGAAGGTCATCAACGCATCGTTCGAAGCAGTGAAGCCCGACGCCAAGGCGATCACTTCTGCGATCAGCGATGCAAAGATCAACGAAGACGGCACGCTGTTCTTGGCTTTCAACAGCACCAAGCCTGACGCCTACCCAATCTCGACGACCGCCTATCTCATCGTGCCCCAGACGATCGATGCCAAGAAGGGTGATGTGCTTCGGGCATTTCTCACCTATGCACTTAGCGGCTGCCAGTCCAAAGCGCAGGGCCTTGGTTACGCTCCGCTTCCAAAGAACATCGCTGACTTGGGCCTCGCGGCTCTTGCCAAGGTGAACCCAGGTTCGGCGCCCGTCCCGACCATCGCAGGTGAGGGCTCCCCGGCAGTCACTGTTGCCGCTGTCACCACTGCTGCGGCGACGCCGACAACAGTTGCGGCAAAGCCCGTCACCACTGTCAAACCGAAGACAACGGTCAAGGGCAAGAAGAAGGTTCCGACGACCAAAAAGAAGAAGTAGTCCAGGCGTCTAGCGCTTCGCAACTTCTGTTGGTCAAACGTTTGGCCAGCTTCGCTCGACGAAATCCTCGATCTCGCGCTCAGCTTGAGTGCGATGGTCGAGGATTTTTGCTTCGCCAAATGAGGCAGGAGAACTGGTTGAAGCAGGAGCGGGCATGAACATGCCTGGAACCTGAGGCTGAGGTGCCTGCACGCCACCGGCTTGTGGTTGGTATGCGTACATTGGGTTTGGGGTCATTGCCTGAACATTTGGTTGGCCCTGCCACGTTGTTTGCGCTTGCCACGTCGGTTGCGCCTGCCAAGGTGCCGCCGGAGCTGGGGTGAAGTACGCCATCGCAGGTGGCTTTTGGGCCTTCCGCTGAGATCGGACCACAAACCACAACGCAATTGCGAGCAGAATAAATCCAGGCGACAGCAGCCAACCCAGGACCTTGGCAGCAGCCCATAGGACGACCAGAGCGCCGAGCACTTTAAGTACCCGGTCAGTGTTGGAACGAGTTGAGCCCGAACGGGGCGACGATGAGGAAGCAGAGCGATTCATGTTGGATCCGACTTTCAGTTGGAAGGAGATGACGGGGGTGATGGAACAGAGGGACGGGATGGAACAGAGGGACGGGATGAAACTGGGGGTGCCGGAACAACCACTGCGCTCGTTGGGACACGGGAAATTTTGGACTCGTCACACGACGTTGTGTTGCCAACTTCGTTTCCGCGCGCATCGCGAGCACCGCCGCGCACGCACACGAGGCCCGCATCGGCGCTGATATCGAGCGTCAAGGTCGGCAGCGGATCCTCGCGTGTTGCGCTGTTGATCGACGACAAGTCAGCGGGGGCAAATGACTTCGTCCCAAAGGACCGGACCGAAACGCTATTTGACGAAGACTCGTTGGCAACCGAACCCAGCACATCGACACCGTCGGGGGTGATGAGTTCGAGTCGACCAGCTCCCATGAACAACTCGAGATCTTCGTCGTCGTCGAGCACCAACGATGACAGATCTATGACAAACGATCCGTCACCCAAGTTCATATTCTTCAATTGTCGAAACTCGGTCAGGTTCTGGATGACAACGGGCCCCGCGTCAAGTTGCTCACGAATTGCCGCACGACGCACAGGACTTCGCTCGGACGTATTCGACCACAAGCCAATGGCCAGTACACCTACCAACGTCACCAAAGCAAGGTTGCCAAATTGTGTGTGCCACACCGATTGGCGCGCAGGCTTTCCTGGTCCTACAGCTGGCTGTGGATTCCACAATTCGGGGTTTGCGACTTCACCGGCCAGCCCCCAACGAGGCGGCATCGCACCAGCTGGAGTTGCGGTCCAACCACCTTCGGTCGGATGCGAGGACGGTGGCAACTTCGACGACGACTGCGACGACGACTGCGAGTTGAGTGCGCGGTTACGAAATTGCATCAACAACAATCCGCCGACAATGAGCGCTACAGCAAACACCTTGTTGGTTGGCATCTTGTTGTCAAGAACAGCATCGGCAGCACCTAAGAAGAACAGATACGCCACGAGTTGACGCCGACGTCGAGCGGTTCGAATAAACGTCCCGTTGCTTCCGAGCACCTCTGGTGCAGCTGGGACCAACATCAGCCCGAGGAAGTACACCAACGGCATCGCGCTCGTAAACGCCATGGCCAATACGGCAAGTACACGGATGATCAGCACGTCGACTCCGAGCCGACCGCTGATGGCGGAGCACAATCCGCCCAACAGGCGGGTGTCGCGCGGTCGACGCAACGAACGAAAATCAGTAGCGATGTCAGACATGGTCCAGCCATCTTGGCGAACTTGCGGACAAATGAAATCCGGGACACCCCTGAACAACCCCTGAACCACCCTGGGTGCCCTCATCTGCGAACAGCATGACGTGCGCCCAGATATCTGCCACGATCAATGCGTGAATCCGTCCACCCAACGTGCGCAGCAGGCTCCACCGCCAACTCACGCGCATGGAACTCGTTCCGATGCAGGAACCGACGGGCGTTCGGCAAGTTATCCGTTAGGTCAAGGCGACCCACGGACCGAGCACGACGAACATGGTGAGCGGCGACCATTGCAACGCGACATACGCTCCACCGGCAGCGGGCTGGGCGGCGTTTCACGCGGCCTTGCGAGTTGGCTGGGTGTCGAGCCGACGACTATTCGGTTGGCATTTGCCATCACGGCACTCTTCAACGGCATCGGACTGATCCTGTATGCGTTGTTGTGGAGCGTGTTGCCAGACACCAACGGATCGGTTCCGGCACGAAAAATTGGCCTCCAAGTAGGACCAAAGCAATACGATCCTATTTTGGCTGGGGCCTTTGCGATGGTCGTCACCGGAGCGTTGTTGTTCGTTCGTCAAACCGGGTTGTGGTTTCCGAGTTCCTACATCTGGCCACTTGTCGCGATGGCGGTTGGCCTCGGCGTGGTGTGGCAGCCTCGGCGCACGTCGCGAGGATCAACATTCATTTCTGGGCGGCTCGCGGTCGGTGCCCTTTTGGTTGGTGTCGGATTTGTTTCGTTGTTTGGCCGAGGCCGCAGTTTCGCCGCCTCACGCCAGATGCTGCTCGATGCAACCGTGGTCTTGGCTGGCATTGCCTTGCTACTCGGTCCACTCGTTACTCGCCTCCTTCGAACCCTACGAGCAGAAGAACAGCGACGAGCAACGTCGGAGGCAAAAGCTGATGTTGCGGCTCATCTCCACGACTCCGTTCTGCAAACGTTGGCACTTATCCAGAAGCGAGCTGAAGCACCAACTGAAGTTGTTACACTCGCTCGACGTCAAGAACGAGAACTTCGCGAATGGTTGTACGGCAATCCGCGTCCAGCCGATTCATCACTCAAAGCTTCACTTGAGCAAGCTGCGTCTGACCTCGAATCCGACCATGGCATTCCCATCGATATCGTCGTGGTCGGCGGCGATGTCACGATCGATCAACGAAACGCCGAACGCATTGCGGGCCTGGTAGCTGCGTCTCGCGAAGCAATGGCTAACGGGGCCCGCCATTCCGGTTCACCCAAAGTCGGCGTGTTTGTCGAAGTTGCAACAGACGCTGTCGATGTCTTCATACGAGACACGGGTATCGGATTTGAGCGAGCCGAGGTCGAAGCAACTCGCCGCGGCGTATCGGAATCTATTGAAGGTCGCATGAACCGAATCGGTGGCACCGCCACTGTCAATTCAACCAAACAAGTCGGCACCAACGTCTCGTTGCACCTGCCCCGTCTCCCGGAGGAATCCTCATGACCGAATCAACTATCTCAGCAACACCCGCTGATGATGAAACCCTCGTGCGTGTCTTTCTGGTTGATGATCATCACCTGTTTCGCAAGGGCGTCAAGGCAGAGCTCACCCCCGGGTGCCATGTCATCGGCGAAGCCAGCGAGGTTGATCCGGCCATCGAAATGATCCTTGAGCGAAAGCCCGATGTGGTGTTGCTCGATGTGCATATGCCAGACGGTGGTGGCGAACGTGTCATCAAAGAAGTGTTGGCGAGCAATCCCGATCAACGATTCCTTGCGCTGTCCGTCTCTGACGCCCCTGAAGACGTCATTGCAGTGATTCGCGCTGGTGCTCGCGGTTACCTGACGAAAGCTATTGACGGGGCGGAACTGGTCGATGGCATTCGCCGGGTGGCACAGGGCGACGCGGTGTTCTCGCCACGCTTGGCTGGATTTGTTCTCGACGCATTTGCCATGACACCGCCGGTCACCGAACTCGACAGCGAGTATGAACAACTGTCGCCGCGCGAACGCGAAGTGATGCGCCTGATTGCTCGTGGGTACGCATACAAAGAAGTGGCTGCAGAGCTGACGCTCTCAGTTAAAACCATTGAGACCCACGTGTCGTCGGTACTGCGGAAGTTGCAGCTGTCAAACCGACGCGAGTTAACCAAGTGGGCCGAGCAGCGTCGACTTGTTTAACTGAACACCACCGTGCGTTTGCCGACCAGCAACACACGGTCCTCGGCTTGCCATCGCACAGCACGCGACAGCACCTGTCGCTCGATGTCCTTCCCCATCACCACCAGCTGATCGGCCGATTGGCTGTGGCTGACTCGCTGCACGTCTTGTTCGATGATGGGGCCTTCGTCAAGATCTGCGGTGACGTAATGAGCCGTAGCTCCAATCACTTTCACGCCTCGGTCATGAGCCTGGTGATACGGCTTTGCGCCTTTGAATCCGGGCAGGAACGAGTGATGAATGTTGATTGCCCGCCCCGAGAGTTGTTCGCACAGCTCTTCTGACAGCACCTGCATGTATCGGGCTAACACGACAAAGTCGATGTGGTGCTCGGTGAGAAGATCTACAAGCCGTTCTTCCGCCTCTTGTTTGGTTGTTTTCGTTACCGATATGTGCACATATGGAATTCCGTATCGCGCAACAAGCTCTTGACAGTCCCAGTGATTACTGACGACTAACGGAATGTCGATCGGCAACTCGCCCTCGTCGTGTCGATAGAGGAGGTCCAACAAACAATGCTCGTGCTTTGACACCATCAACATCGCACGACGACGGACCGACTCGTCTCGTAAGGTGAGTTGAACCGTGTCGCCGCCAGCAACGTCTGCAGTGGCTTCGGCGATTCGGACTCGTAAACCTTCAAGATCGGAATTTGGGGTTTCGAATCGGGTTCGTAAGCAAAACAATCCGGACACAGGCTCGGAAAACTGTGAGTTCTCTAAAATGTTGCCGCCCGAGGCAAACAACGCTCCAGACACGGCATGCACGATTCCGGGTCGATCGGGTAGGCGAAGCGTCAATACATAGGTAGCCATGGAACTGACCAGAATACTGATGTTCGGCAGAGCCTCGAGATGGAGCGGGTTAGCCTTCATCGGTGACGTTGCCTGCGCATGCCTTTCAAGTGGATGGGGCCCCGTGGACGTAGCTCCGTCATCGGCAGTAGAAGCTCCGGCATCGGCAGTAATTGCCTGCGCGGCGTTGCATCGTGAGTTGAAGGTGGTGCTAGCTCCGTTTGGTGACGCCGTGAGGGTGACGTTGCTCCCGGCTCAGTTGCACAATCGACCCGAGCGGATTCCCGGTGAGGTTGAGCGGCTGATTGTGCAGTTGCGCTCCGAGGGCGTCGAACGCATCTCGGTGGCTTATGCAGACTGCGGCACCGGCGGATTACTTGATCTCACGGTCGCTCGGTACGGCGTCCAGCGGCTGCCGGGGGCACATTGCTACGAGTTCTTTGCTGGTTCGGCTCTGTTTGACCAGTTGCAGGACGAAGAGCTCGGGACATTTTACCTAACGGATTTCTTGGCGCTGCACTTTGAGGCGCTCGTCTGGAGCGGATTAGGCCTCGATCGCCACCCTTCGTTGCGAGATACGTACTTTGCCCACTACCGGCGTCTGGTCTGGTTGACCCAAACAGAAAATTCCGTGACTGAGCAAAAAGCTATGGCGGCAGCTCAACTTTTAGGGTTAAATTATGAAAGTCGTCACACAGGATTTACCTACTTCGCACCTGCGATGGAGGCCCTGATTGACGGCCAGCACCCCTGATAACTCGGAGATTGTTCGCCGACATTGACTCCGGGTGAGTTTCTTCGAATGACGGCGAAGACTGCTGAAGCGCTTCCTCAGTTCCCCGTTATTCGCACAGACGAACACATTTCGTCCGATGAAACTTTCCTTAGGTGATCTCCAATGGCAAGACTTTCGATTCATTACTGGCGAGATATTCCCGTCCGTGTCTCCGCCCAAGCTGGCCGAACCCGCCACGAAGTCGAATTGCCAAAGCGCTTCCAACGCAGCGTCGAGCTTGCCGGTGGTTGGCGGCCGACCCAGCAGACGCTCGGTTGGTGGTCAAACGACCGACGGTGCACCGACGACCTTGAGCTTGAGGTGACAACCGAATTGTGCCGCCTGGAAAGCATCTACTCGCGTCAGAAGTTGATGCGATTGGCTCAGTCAAATGGCTTCGACGACTACCAGCGCAACCGGCTGTCCGTCGTGCAAAACGCGTCATAACGGCGCGTAGCGGCGCTCGACCCGTAGAGCGCAGAAGTTGGTGGCCTTAGCCGCGTCGGGCTCGCCGACCTTCTGCGCTTTCCTTTTGACGATTCGCATCAGACGGTGGTTGGTGGCTGAGCTTGCCAATTTCGTCCACGATCATCTCCATGGTGACGTCGCATCGCTGCCCGGCAGCCACTTCGTCGATACCCGTGTCGATTCCCCTACGGATCGCCGCAAGGTGCTCAGGCGATGTTCCGCAGCAGCCGCCGATGATGCGGGCACCGGCGTGCACTGCCAGTCGACCGTACCGCTCCATCAGCTCAGGCGTGCCGGTGTAGACCACTTCGGCTCCTTTTACCTGCGGGATTCCACAGTTGCCTTTGGAGATCACCGTGTGGGCATGTTCAGACGCCGCCATGTTGAGGACCGTCACTAAAATGTCTGAGGCGCCTACGCCGCAGTTTGCACCGGTAGCAAGCGGGGGCTCGGCCATCGCTTGGAAGATGCCAGCCAATTGCGTCGGGTGAATGCCCATCATGGTACGACCAGCCGTGTCGAACGAGCCGGTGACGGTGTAGGGCAAACCCAAGTCAACCGCTGCTTGAGCTGCCGCCAGCATCTCTTCTTGCGCAGACATGGTTTCGATCCACATGACGTCAGCGCCGCCGTCTCGGAGGCCTTCCATTTGATCTCGGAACATGGCCGTCGCTTCAGCGGGGGTCATTGGACCGAGTGGCTCGAACAGCGCACCGGTGGGGCCAACCGAGCCAGCCACAACGACCGGACGATCAGCTGCGTCGGCCACTGCTCGGGCGAGTTTCGCCGACGCTTGATTCAACTCGTGAACACGATGGTCTGACTTGTGTAGTTCTAACCGGCTGGCGTTGCCGCCAAAGGTGTTGGTCAAAATGATGTCGGCACCAGCGTCGACAAAACGTTGGAACAAGGAGGTCACCCGCTCGGGGTGTTCGACATTCCACAATTCGGGAGGGTCCCCTGGGCCAAGACCCATCTGCATGTAGTTGGTTCCCGTCGCCCCGTCGCACAGCAACGCGGTATGGGAAGCAAGCAGATCACTCAGGGTGGCACGCATGGGTTTATGTTAGGTCGACCACGTCGGTGGTCGTGTCTCGTGTGACCGTCGACCATCGACGGCAGCCGGCCTCGTGAAACCATCGCTCGGTGATCGGGCCTGCGTCGTTGTCTAAGAACCAGACGTAATCCAGGTTCCGGTTTTCTGCTCCCTCGATCCAGTCAGGCACGTGCGGCATTGCTCCGCCCCACCGGAACTCGTCCACTGACCGTTGGCCACAATTTGTACATGGAATCTGCAACATGTCGGTCGCCCCTACTTCGTTCCGGTCGAACCTTGATCGGCCAGTAACGAATCTCGCCGAAAACGATCGAGGGCAAACGGTTGGATGAGTTCTGGCACCACGCCCGTGGCCACATATTTCGCCAACTGTTCGCCTCCCGCTGGAATTGCTTTGAAGCCCCACGTTCCCCACCCGGTAGTGATGGCAAGGTTATCGATCCCGGTGGGGCCTATGATGGGTGAGAAATCCAAACTGATGTCGCACCGCCCGGCCCATTGCCGAAGAACTTTGAGGTGCTTGGCAAACGGCAACAGGTATCCGGTTTTTGCCGCGACGGCTTGAAAAGCCCGGAACGTGTTGTGTTGTCCGTAGCTGGTTTGCGGTTCATACTCGGCGCCCATCAGCAACTGACCTCGGGCTGTTTGCGATACGTAGAACAACAACTCGTTGCTACTGACGATGGTGTTCAATCCGTGTTCGGGCCCCTGCGCGAATGCGTTGGTGACGAAGGCCTGCAATGGGTGCGTTCGGATTGGCAGGCGCAACTTGGCATGCTTGGCAACTTCAGACACGTTACCGCCGACGGCAAGCACTACCTGCCCGGCACTGATTGACCCGCGATTTGTATGCACGCCAACGATCTTGTCGCCGTCCATCTGAAAACCGGTGACATCGGTGTGTTGGTGAACATCGACACCAAGTGACATGGCACCCTGGGCCAGCGTCCAGTTGACTCGATCGTGACGGGCGCTGGCACCTGGCACGTGATAGCTGCCGCCTACCACCGGGTAACGGCCTCCGCCGGTGAGGTCAAGCTGCGGGCAAATCCGTTTTGCTTCAGCACCATCGATGAGCAGCGTCTCGACCCCCATGTGTTGGTTAAGCGAGCATCGTGCCCGTTCCGCTCGCATCCCTGCTTCGGTGTGAGCCAGCCACATGATGCCTTTGGTGGCGTGCATGATCCATCCGCCGGTCTTCTCTTCCAACGTTTGGTACAGCTGCAGCGAACGGTCGTAGAACTTGACACTTTCAGGCACGCCGTAATTACTGCGGATGATGGCGGTGTTGCGGCCAGAGTTGCCGCCACCGATGTACCCGCGTTCGAGCACTGCCACGTTGGTGATGCCGTGCTCGGTTGCCAGGTGATACGCGGTGGACAGGCCATGACCACCACCGCCAATGATGACCACATCGTATGTGGGCTTCGTTTCGGTGGGCCACTTCAGCCGAAGGATGGTTTCGACGAATTCGTTCATGCGAGACGCTCTTCCATTTCGTGTACGAACGCCGTAGCCACCACTAACAAGGTTTCCGACGAGCCTGCTGGCAGAAACACTTTGGCGGGGATGCCAGCGATCATTCCTTGCCCTAAGCCGGGCCTAACTGGAAGCGGCCATTCGCACAGGCTGGCAAGCCGTGTTCGGAGCGTGTGCTCGTCAAACCATGCCCCGCTCCAACCGCAGTCGGTCTCAACAATCGCTTGGACCGGAAGCTCTACGCGCAGATCATTGACGGCTGCGAAGGACAACGCTTCATCGTGTGAAAGTCGGAGGTCGGTGTCGCTCAGTGCTGCATCTAATGCTGCCGCTGACGCGACCACCCTGGTGAACTCGATTTCGGAAAACTCAGGCGCGGGCACGACGACCCTCCTTGTCATAGAAGGGCAACTCGGCAAGGGTCGCAACACGACCATCGATTCGATACTCGGCTGGCACTCCCCCATTGGGATCCCAATCACGTTTCAACATCGCCATCGCCACCGTGTGACCGAAGAGCGGCGAGGCAAACGCCGTGGTGACGTGACCAACAATGGTGGTGCCATCGGCAGCAAACAACGGACAGCCTTCGGTTGGAGCCGCGCCGGCGAGCGTGAGCCCGATCAACTTGCGGTGATCAACTAACGATGCCGTCCGCACCAGTGCCTCTTGTCCGAGAAAGAACGGTTTGTTCATTTTGACGGCCCAGTCGTGATCAATACGGCGCGGGGTGGTATCGAGCTCGGTGTCCATCCCCACTATGACGTGACCCTTCTCCAAGCGAAGACCAAACAGCGCTTGCAGACCATGCGGCTTGATGCCCAAATCTTGGCCCGCATGCATCAGCGCTCGCCACAGTTCGACGCTGCGATTCCACGGGTGGTGCAATTCCCAGCTGGCTTCGCCGGTAAAGCTCAACCGCATTGCATGGCACGGAACACCGGCAACGGACAGCCGCCGGTGCTGCAAGAACTTTGGTACATCGTCTGCTGCAACCCCGCAACGTTGTAGCAGGGTTGAGCCGAGCGGACCGGTGACGTTGATTGCTGCCAAACTGGTGGTCCTATCCATGATGTGCACATCGAGTGCCCACGTCTCGGCCCAGTCACGCATCCACGCTTCGGCGTTGGTTGCACCGCCAGAGGTGAAGCTGAGTGTGAACCAAGGAATAACAACGCCATCAGCACTAATCCGATCTTCTTCGCGCAGCACCATGCCGTCATCGAAAAGGTGCCCGCGCTCGTTCAGTATAAGTACATAGCGACTTCGGCCCGGTTTGATATCGGCAATCGTGGTGGGATACAGCCGTTCTAGCAACTCGATCGAGTCTGGTCCGCTGACAATCAACTTGCCCAGCGTGCTGACATCGCCCAGGCTGACGGCTTCGCGAACCGCCCAGTATTCCGCCCGATGGTCGCCGTAGTGCCAAGGCCGCCACCAACCACCGAAACGATCCATTTGTGCACCAAGGTCGAGATGTTCGTGGTGCAGCGGGGTTCGCTTCCATGCATCAGAAAAGAACCCAGCGCCCGCCTCGCCCATGGTGACTTGTTTGGCTGCGGCACGAGCGGTGAAGGGCTGCGATGCAGCAGCATCGTCGGTGCGTTCTTGAATGAAGGCTTGGAGATGCGGGAGGCAAGCGGCGCCCTGGCAGGTTCCGGTTCCGCAGAGGCTGGATCGCTTGAGCAGTTCCATTTCTTGGAAGCCGCGATCCCACGCACCAGCGAGGTCCTCGACGGTGGTCTTCGAGCAGCCGCACACCGTCCCGTCCGTGGGGGCGGGAGGCAGTCGATACGCAGCTGCTGCCGCGCCAACCGCACGTACCCCGTCGATGCTCTGCATGCGTACTAAAACATCTCGCGGCGCAGGACCCAGATCCGTGATCAGCGAATCGATGGGGGTGGTGACTTCATCGACGGTCACCGAACTGACCCGCCCATCGACAACCTCGATGCGCTGCGGGTTGGTGCTCACCGTAACGGTGCGACCCATGTCGATACCTGCGGCTTTCACCGCAGCAGCCGCTTGCGAGGTGTAGATGCCGTGGCCAGTGTTTCCTGCGCAGACCGGCATGAGTTCCGTGCTTCCGGTTGCTAACACGACCTCGTGTGCGTGCGCATGAATCATGCCGGCAGCAGTGCGCACAATTACCATCGGGCCGGCGTAGATGGCGACCACCTCGAACCCGTCGTGGGCGTCGAATACCGTGACCGCGCGACCCGCTGCTCGCAGTTGATCTGCCACTTCGTTACCGTCGGATCCGGCACCTACCACCACTGCGTCGAGATGCTGATACTCGATAGCAACATGCGGGGCCGTTGACGGACCGCCCAGCATCGATGGGGCGCCTCCCAACGGATGACGCTGCACCACGGTTCCAGGCACTGCTGCGGTTTGACAGGTTCGGGTCCAACTGGTGCCGTTGACAGTAGCCACACAGTTGCCGCAATCGCCTGAGAGGCACAGTGCGCCACCCCAAGCCGGGGGTTGGTTGGCACGCAACGCTGCTAGCGCGAGTGAGTCACCGGGGAGAGCCTCGATTGGCGTGCCGTCGTAGACGATCTTGAAGACTTCGTTCATGAGTGGATCGACTGTACGTCGAACTCGCGCGTGATCGCGAACTCATCGAAGATCTACGAGACTCGACGGCCAGCGCTCCAGACGGCCTGCACCGACGGCACGTCGCCGGCCAGGCGGACCATCACCAGGTCTGCACGTTTACCGACTGAAATTTCTCCCCGGTCGTCAAGGCCAACCGCTCGTGCCGGTGCGGACGACACCATGGCAACGGCCGCCGGGAGCGACACGATCCCCTGTGAGACCAAAATGAACGGGGCGTGCAACAACGAATATGGCACGTAGTCGCTGATCAAAATATCGAGCAAACCATGACCAGCGAGGTCGGCGGCCCGGACATTCCCAGAATGCGATCCTCCGCGCACCACATTGGGTGCCCCAGCGGCGGTAACGAGGCCGTATTGTTTTGCTGCCTCAGCCGCCGTGATCGTGGTCGGGAACTCAGAGATGGTTACACCAGACTCCACGGCAAGCGCAATGTCTTCGACCGTTGCATCGTCGTGTGAAGCGAGGGCTAGTCCGCGGTGATTGGCAATACCTGCGATTCGCTGCCAGTTGGGGAGTGAGTGCTCTTCGCGTCGTGCTTGCAGCATTGCGATACGAGCGTTAGCCGATTCGATGGCTTCTCCTCCGCTTCCGTCAGCGGCAATCTTCGGATTGAGCGAGCCGCGATATGCGTCCAAGTCTCGATACTGACGGACACCTGGGGTGTGGTCCATCAGCGACACGAGCCGAACGTTGTCCCGGAGTACCTCGACGTCAAACAGATCCGGTGTCCGAGGATCAGCGACTTCGCAACGCAGATGAAGAAAGTGATCGATGCGCAACGCACCCTGGCGCTTACTGTTCTCAATCGCCTCCAGTGCGCTCTGCAACACATCAGAACGAAAACCGTCGCTGCCCAGGTCACCGATACAGAGCGAGTCCAGCACCGTCGTGATTCCGCTCGAAGCAAGCACTGCGTCGTGACCTATCACGGCTGCGGCGGCGGGCCATATCGACTGAGGGCGAGGTCGTAGGTGCCACTCGAGGGCATCGGTGTGGATCTCGACGAGTCCGGGGAGGAGATACAAGCCATGGGCGTCAATTGCGTCGGGCCCGAACTCTCGCACCTCACGCGGATCGAGTTGGGCGCCTTCGACAATGTCGGAGATGATCCCATTGCGGATTCGAACCGAACCAACCATCACTCGGTCTCTCAAGACCACTTGTGCATTGAATACCACCGTGTCACGCATCATCCTTGGCTCCTACCTGTGAGCGCGTCACGTCGATCAATCGTGTCGCGATCGCATCGCGAACCGAAGCATCATGAAAAATGCCAACAATGGCTGCTCCATGAGCAACAGCATCGGCTAACAATTCAACGACAACCGCGCTGTTAACTTCATCAAGTGACGCAGTGGGCTCGTCGACGAGCAGTACCTGTTGGTTGCCAGCTAAGCCACGGGCAACGTTCACTCGTTGCTGCTCGCCTCCGCTGAACGTGGCTGGCGCCAAACTCCAAAGGCGTTCGGGAATGTTGAGGCGACGAAGCAGCAGGCGGGCTTTGTCCCCCGCTTGGCTTGCTGTCAGCCCCGCCTTTGCTGCAGGCTCCGCCACCAAGTCGATCGTAGGGACGCGTGGTATCACTCTGAGGAACTGACTAACCCAGCCAATCGAGTAGCGACGGGCGTCGAGTACCAGTGCAGGCGTCGCAGCAGCTAAGTCAATCTGGGTACCACGATGTTGAAGCAGCACCTGGCCAGTGTCTGGGCCATAGTTGCCGTACAAACATCGCAACACCGATGACTTCCCACTTCCCGAAGGACCGGTCAACACCACCGCTTCTCCGGCGGCGACATCGAAGGAGCAACGTTGGACCGCTTCGATAACGACACCGCCTTGATGATGCAGCGTAAAGGTCTTCGTCAGATTTATGGCCTTCATTTGGGGGACGGCACTGCGCTGGTGGCTCATGGCATCACGACCGATGACACCAGCAATTGTGTGTACGGATGTTGCGGATCATCGAGCACGCGATCGGTTAGACCCGATTCCACCACCGCACCGCGTTGCATTACGAGGAGCTGGTCCGCAAGCAATCGGGCGACCCCAAGATCGTGAGTAACCACCACGACAGCTAGTCCCAATTCATGGACCAACCGTCTCAAAAGATCGAGCAAACGAGCTTGCACCGATACGTCGAGCCCACCCGTCGGTTCGTCCAGGAACACCAGCCGCGGTCCGGGAGCAAGCGTGCGCGCAATTTGTAACCGCTGTTGCATGCCACCAGAAAATTGAGTTGGAAGGTCGTCAATTCGCGACGGATCAATTTCGACTCGTTCGAGCCATAGTTGGGCAGCGTCTCGCAACGCACCATAGTGACGCAAGCCCTTTTGCATGAGTCGCTCAGCGATGTTGGCACCGGCAGAGACGTTCATTCGAAGACCGTCACGCGGATTCTGGGTCAGAAAACCCCAGTCGGTGTTGTGGAGTCGGCGAAGACTCACTTCATCAAGTTGCAAGATGTCGAGCATCCCACTGTCATCGGCGAGGTACTTGACGTCGCCAGTTGTGTCTGTATTTCGTCCGGTGCAAGCAGTCAGAACCGTCGATTTACCGGACCCGCTTTC
>JANMEI010000023.1:0-1680 GCA_031376865.1 Acidimicrobiia bacterium
CGATGAGAAATGCTCGGTGTCGTGGGCAATCGATGTGACGGCATCCATCGTGACCGGCATAAAGGCCCGGCCGTAGCGCTCGGTCATGGCGACCGGGCACTGGTCGCGAACGTTGTTCCAGATTTCGATGGCGTTGGAACCCCACTGATCATCCAACCAATCCCAGTCGTTGATCCAATCCGTGACTGGCTCTGCTGACGCTGCAGATTGTTCGTATGCCATCGCTCAGTTCCCTTCAACAACGTGTGCGGGTTTCTCGTCCTGATTGTCTCACGTTGACTGGCGAAATTCCCATTGGCAGGCCCCTTGTTAAATGTCGACATGTGCCGCCTCGGCTTCGATAGGGTGTGTCGTACGTTCTCGAAGCGAAACGGAGGTGATGTCAGTGGAGATCAGCACAAGCCCTCAACCATTGACGCGCCTTCCGATCCGACGCCCGCTACCTGAGTAGCGACTCGCTCCGACCGGGCCTTTGGTTCGGTTTCGGCCACGGCGGCACGCGTCGATGTGCTCGTTGCAGCTTGGCTAGCTGCGCTCGCTTCATCGAACGAACGAAAGGGTCATCGTGACCAACACTGAACCGTCTGAGCATGTTGTTCAGACATTTAACCTGTCCAACTGGGGCTGGCGGGTTCCAACAGAATCCTCTGCCACCGAATTCTCTGCCACCGAATTCTCTGCTCCCGAATCCTCCGCTCCTCACTTACTTGGTCGTGTCATCGTGCAACAACGAGATCTGTGGTTGACCATCAGCCAAGACGGCGAATTGCTCGCCGATCTTCGTGGCCGACTTCGAACAGGATTGGCTGAGGACATGCCAGCCGTGGGTGACTTCGTGAGACTGGCCACGCGTCCCGGCGAGGGGCGGGCCACTATTCACGAAGTACTCCCCCGGCGAACCTGTCTACAGCGCAAAGTTGCTGGTAACGAAACCCGTGCCCAGGTGATAGCCGCCAATGTCGACACCGTGTTGATTGCGGTGCCGCTTGATCATCCCGTGAACGAGCGACTGGTCGAACGCCAATTGGTCGTTGTCTGGGAATCCGGCGCGGTGCCCGTCATCGTTGGGACGAAAGCCGACGCCGACAGCGACAGGGCTGCGCATCTCCATCAGCTTGCTTTTGGGGCAGACGTGGTGACCGTGAGCGCATTGGCGGGTGAGGGTCTTGAAGCCCTTGACCCTTGGCTCCGTCATGGTGAAACACTGACAGTGATTGGCCCGTCAGGAGCCGGAAAATCGACACTGACCAATGCACTATTGGGAGCAAACCGTATGCTCACACAAGACACCCGAGATGCCGATGGCAAGGGACGTCACACCACCACCCACCGAGAACTGGTGAAGTTGCCTGATGGGGCGATGCTGATCGACACACCGGGGATGCGTGAGCTTGCTCTTTGGGATTCCGATTCTGATGATGGCGTTGCGGCGGTGTTTGACGACATTGCCGCTCTAGCAACGCAATGCCGGTTCACTGATTGCCAGCATCAAGCAGAACCAGACTGTGCAATTCGTCAGGCCCTTTCCGATGGATCTCTGGATCCCAATCGCCTTCAGTCGTTTCGTAAGCTGCAGCGTGAACTTTCCTATGTGGAACGCGAACACGACAAACGCCTCGAATCAGAAGAGCGAAAGAAATGGGCGGCACGATCCAAAGCCCATCGAGACTCGCCCATGAG
>JANMEI010000028.1:0-7755 GCA_031376865.1 Acidimicrobiia bacterium
CGGCGCTGGTAGTTCTCTTTCGACTTCAGCGCGGTGTAGCCAAGCGTGGCGTAGTCGCCGTAACGCGCAACGTCCATGCCCCAGATATCCATGGCTGGGTCGCCTTCGGTCATCCAGGTGGCAAGCGACAAACCGACGCCACCACCCTGCGACAAACCTGCCATCACGCCACACGCAACCCAGAAGTTACGTAGGCCTCGAACGGGTCCAACCAACGGGTTACCATCGGGCGCGAACGTGAACGGGCCGTTGATGACGCGCTTGATACCGATGTCTTGCAGCTTCGGATAGTGCTCAAACGCGATACCAAGCGGCTTTACTAATCGATCGAGATCTGGGGTGAGCAGCTGTGCGCCAAACTCCCACGGCGTCTGCTTCGGCGACCACGGCACGCAGTCCCACTCGTAGCTTCCAAGCAACATCGAATCGCCTTCTTGACGGAAGTACGACTCGCCGGCGAAATCGACCGACATCGGCAGCTCTTTGCCGTGCTTTTCGCGATACTCCACAATCTCGGGCATATCGTCAGTGAGCAGATACATGTGCTCGAAGGCCAGGATTGGCAGCTCGAGGCCAACCATGCGGCCAACCTCGCGGGCCCAGAGACCACCGGCGTTGACGACGTGCTCGGTGTGAATAGTGCCCTTGTTGGTGTGAACATCCCACGTGCCGTCGGTGCGTTGCGTGAGATCTTCGACCATTGTGTGGCGATACACCTCGGCGCCCGCATTCTTCGCACAAATCGCGTAGGCGTGGGTAACACCTGATGGGTCCACGTGGCCTTCGTCGGGATCAAACATGCAGCCTAAGAAGTACTGCGGGTCAAGCAGTGGGTGAATCTCGGCCGCTTCTTTCATGGAGATCATCTCGAGATCCATGCCAAGGGACCGGCCGCGCGCCTGGGCCATCTTCAACCAGTCAAGCCGCTCGGGTGTGTCGGCCAACATGATGCCGCCCGGCAAATGGATACTGCAGTTCTGCCCAGATTCGGCTTCGATCTGCTTGTACAGATTGACCGTATATTGCTGCAGCTTGGCAACGTTAGGGTCACCATTCAACGTGTGCATACCACCGGCAGCGTGCCAGGTGCTGCCGTGCGTGAGTTCGCGTCGCTCCAGCAACACGACGTCGGTCCACCCCGCTTTGGTGAGGTGATAGAGCACGCTGGCACCAACCACACCACCGCCGATCACCACCACCTGGGTGCTGGACTTCATCCCGGAATCAGATCGGTCTTCAAGTTCGTGCAGTACTGGGGTCTCTTGAACAGGCATACCTAACAAGTATGCCTGCAGGAACGGAACTTAGCGAGATTTCCGGCCCAATTGGGCCAGAAATTATGCAGGGCCTCGACCGATCTTGGAAGTGACGTCAGGCCAGCTCGTCCTGGCTTCACATCACGAACCAGACGACGGACGACGAACCGCGATCGGGACCGACGCCGTGACCGTAATCGGATTCCCGTTCTCGTAACGAACCCAGTCGACGGTCAGCGTGGTTTGCCCAAGCACCCATGCAGCCACGTTAAAAGTGACGCTTCCCGCCGCATCGACCGCGAGACTTCCAGCTGACCCAGAACCAATGCGCAAATCGATGCGCCCGGTTGATTGGGTTGCCCCGCTGACATTGATGGTGAGCGTCTTCCCAACGACGACCGAGCCAGGTGCGACAATCCGTAATGTTCCACTTGGTGGCGATGTGGTCACCAGCGCGGTCGTGGGAGGAGCAGTCGTGGGAGGAGCAGTCGTCACTGGAACTCCATCGATACTGACGACCAACGGAACCGACACCTTCGTTGACACCGGCTTACCTCCAACGTAGCGAACCCAATCGGCCATGATCGTGGTTGGTCCGATCACCCACGGCGTCACCGTGAAGGTGGCAGACCCAGAGGCATTCACAAGAACACTGCCGACCGAGCCACCGCCGATGCTGAGGTCAATTCGACCGGTCGAAGGCGTCGCCCCGGCAACCGTCACGGTGATTGGTTGCCCGAACACTGCGGTCGAAGGAGCCGAGACACGAAGCACCCCTGGCAGCGGCGGCGCCGTTGTTGGAGGAAGGGTCGTCACTGGCATGGTGGTTGTCGGGCCGGTAGTGGTCGGAGCGGGAACTACTTGAAGTTGATAATCGGTCAGGCCCGGTGCGCCGTCAACCTGAAATCCAACGATTCGACGCTGCAGAACTGGGCCGACAATGGGCTGCACGTTTGCGCCCGGGATGAGACATCTTGTTCCATCGCACGTACCGCCGAACACCGAAACGTTGGTTGCATTGGGCGGGGCCAACAGGACCAAGTCCTCCCCTGCGACAACCGTCAGCGGTGGCGGTGGATACGTTGCAAACCAACGAAAGTTCACCGAAGCGTAGACACCGAGTTTATCTGTCACCGTAATCGTATTGACTTGGTTGGGCACTCCTTGGCAGGCCAACTCACCGGTCCCAGGTGTGTTCAACACAATCTGCGGACTTCCATCGCAACTTACGTCCAGATCTGCGACGGTTCGATTGGGTGCCGTTGCTCGCGCTGCGTAATACAACCCCAACGGCCCACGGTTACGGCGATCGATTAAGCCAGACGTGAAGCCGCCTGTCGGCACCTCGATCTTGCCAGCTACCGTCGTTGGTGTTGTCGGGGTTGAGGTTGAGGTAGTCGTAGTGCTGTTGGAAGTTGTCGACGTGGTGGCCGGAAATGTCGGACCACCGCTCAGGATGGGAGCGACGGAAGAACCGAGCCAGTCGACATATCCCTGGCTGCTGATGGTGACCGGACTGGTCGCCTTCAAGCTGATGTAAAGCGTCACTGCATCGACCGGAGCAGCAAAGGGAGTTCGCACACATGCCACCCCAACGCAACGAGCCCCTCCCACTACTGCGCCAGCCGCGTTGCGGTACTCGACCAGCACGTCGCCGTCGGCGACTCCGACGAACGGCACGAAGATATCGGCCTGGCGAGACTGCACGGAGAACAGCGCTCGAAGGCTGTATGGAGTATTGGTGGGAGACCCGTACGAAACGGAATCGGTTTGTGACGTGACGACAGCATCGCCCGTCTCGCGAACAAACACCGGTACCCCGGGTACGGTTCGAGTGGCGGTCGTCAACGGAACGGATTGCGGCGGAAAAGCCGGGAACGAGATAGGCCAACTAACGCTATCGGGACCAATCCCGGTGAATGGGGAGTACGTGCCGGTGAAGGCGACCGAGTAACTGCAGAGCTGCGACGAGACCACAATCAATTCCAGATTTCCCCCAGCATCGGACTTGGCGCTGCCGCAGAACGGTCCGTTGCCTCCACCTTGCTGGCCGCCGTTGCTGCGAAACAAGCAACGCCAGGAACAGGCAGTCCGGCCTCATTGGTGATCCGCAATTGACGGACCGTTACGCCTGGCGCTACATACTGGCTGGACATCTGCGTAATGGTGAGGCGCTGGTCGATCGCCGCCGCCGCGCCAGGGGAATTCGCGAAGGTTGCAGCGACGAACGCACCGACCGCCAGGCTAAGCGCCGTGATAGTGGACGCAATCCTGGGACGCCGCCGATCAATGAGACCTTGCATCGTTCGCTCCCCGCGTGTTGTTGGCACCACTGTTGTAACACTGAACCATGATTCAGTTGTAGTGATTTCGTCATTCGTCGAACTGGCATGCTGGATCGGTGAACCCGAATGTGTATGTCCATCCGACCGCCGAAGTCAGCAGCGATGCCGAGTTAGGCGAGGGGACCAAAATTTGGAACCATGCCCAGGTTCGACCATCGGCACGGCTCGGAGCGAACTGCGTGATCGGCAAAGGTACGTATATCGATGCGCACGTCGTTCTTGGCGACAACTGCAAAGTCCAAAACTATGTCTCCATTTTTGATGGGGTCACGTTGGAGGACGGCGTATTTGTTGGCCCCCATGTGTGCTTCACCAACGACATGCAACCGCGAGCCATCAACCGCCATGGTTCAGTGAAAGCTGCTGCCGATTGGGTATTGACACGCACACTTATTAAGCGTGGTGCCGCACTCGGAGCCAACAGCACCATTCGATGCGGCATCGAAGTCGGCGAATGGTCGATGGTTGGTTCTGGCTCAGTCGTTACCAAGGATGTCCCCGCCCATGCGTTAGTAGTGGGCAACCCGGCCCGCATCATTGGTTGGGTATGCGCCTGCGGGGTAAGACTGGAAGGTGGTTCGCAGCCACCAGCTTCAACAATGTGCCCCGCCTGCGTCAATGACTCACCGAAATGACTCACCGCAGAAAGAATGGTCGCCGACGCGCTAGCCCTTGAAATCGCGCAATCGTTGTTGTGTTGGCGATGCCACAGAGGTATTCACATCTGGGATCTGAGCTCCAGATTTATCGGTGTACATACAGACGTCGGCGTCTTTCAAAGCTTGCCTAGCAGTCGCCCCTGCCTGCAACAGGGCATGGCCCACGCTGATCGTTACTTCTACATATTCGTCGCCTAGATCGATCGGCTTGCGTGTCGAAGCTTTCAGCGAAGCAACAACATCGGTGGCGATAATGGGTGCACTGTGGTGCTGATCCAACAGCAACGCAAACTCGTCGCCACCCAGCCGGACGACAATGGCATTCGAAGGTAACACCTGACGGAAACGCTGGGTCAGTTCCATCAAGACGGTATCACCGGAAAAGTGCCCGAACTGATCGTTGATTGTTTTGAACTGGTCTACGTCAATGATGAAGAGCAATGCCTCGTGGCGTAGCTTTTCGGTCTCTTTAAGGACCTCCATAAAGCCGAACCGATTCATCGCCTGAGTGAGGGGATCCGTTCGCAACAAACGCGCTGACCGTTGATCTTCGCTTGCCCGTTGTAACGCCAGTGTGCCGAGGCGAGCGTGACGTTGGAGCAGCATACGAGACCCAACCCCAGGAATGACTCGACGGCCGGCCGCTGGTGGTCGCTGCCGGTTCCACAGCACCATGCAAGCCCGCTCGTCCTCGTACTGCATGGGGACAACCTGGCAGACGAAAGCGCCATGAAGTTGGGCATGTTCTTGCAGGGTTGCCGGGTACAACTGGAAATCGACGTGCTCCACTCCCTTGCCAGTAGCCGCTGCGCAATGAAGTGCCGTTATTGGCACAGCGGACAAGTCTGATTCGGCGATGTTGACGATGTCTTTGTCGTGATCGGGGCGAAGCAATTCAGTTTCGATCAATCCAACCTGCTCACCGATCACATGAGCAAAGCGTTTTCCATCCCAACCCCAGTACACCAGCACATCGCAAGGAAAGGTACATTCGAGCGACTGCGCGAGAGCAGTAAAGCTGTCAGCGAGCCCCTCGCCTTTCAGCGTTGATTCGAGATAGCGATCGATTGCTAACTCAGGTTCGCTCGACCGGTGAGTAAACACCATGTGGTACGGCGAACCCGAGTGGTCAGTTGTTTGAAGCCAAATCTCCATCGAGAGGTACTGACCGCTGGCGTGCTTTGCCCGGAACGAAGTTGGAATCGATACCACCCCGCTTTGCGCATCCTCCATCTGCGCAGCCGATTCGGCCAACGATTGCAGATCGTCAGGATGCACCAGATCAAAGGCTGACGTGCCGAGCAACTCCGCTGGCGTTCGTCCCAGCATCTGAGCGAAGGCAACGTTGATGAGCGAAAAATTGAACGTCGAGTCGACAGCACTCAGGCAGATGACGACATCGTTGAGCAACTGTTCGGCCAATAGCGATGGATGACTTGCCTGAATTCTTGCCTGCGCCCCCGTCACCATAGGTATATTTCGGCAACTCTGGCTTCGAACTTGAATGATTACACCGACAAAATTGTCACCATGCCGGTATTGCCATCAACACGGACACGCGCACCGTTGGGTATTCGGCGGGTTGCGTCGGTTGCGCTAATCACGCACGGGATACCCAATTCGCGGCTCACGATGATCGCGTGACTCAACGGCGCACCCACATCGACCACTACTCCCCCGGCAGGAACGAACAACGGCGTCCAAGATGGATCGGTGATGGGCGCCACCAAAATATCGCCAGGCTCCAACGCACCTGGATCATTCGAATCAAGGATCACCCGCGCAATGCCTTCAACAATTCCGGTGCAACCTGGCATGCCGGCCAACACATCTCCTACACCAAGTTTGGTAGCGGTTGAGGCATCTCGGCGCTCCCACGTATTGGGGTCCGACGACCCGTCGAACACAAAAGCGGGCGTCAGTTCGAGCAACTTGGCGTATTCAGCGCGCCGCTCTCGGACCCGGGCGGTGTAGTTGTGTGGGTTGATCAAGAAGTCAGGCATCTCGTCTTCGGTGATGAACCCGAAGTCCTCAATATCGTCGAACGCTCCTACCCCAACCATACGTGCACCTAGTTCACGAATGGCCATACGCATTTCGTGGATGTGGCGAATGTTGTTGGTCTTTGAACGCTCACGTCCTGGTAGCCAGGCTTTCGTTGCAGCAATTGCCGCTGCCAGTTGCAGGTGCGTGCCGGGGTCTGCCTCAACCATGGCAAGTAGAGTGGCGCTGGCTTCGCCACGTTCGGTTGCCCGAGTTGCGTTCATCAGTGCTGGGTTTTGGACGTCGGCCGCTCCGCGCATGCGGTCGATGGCAGCCAGCGCAAGGCCTGGTTTGGTTTCCCACGTTGGCGACCGGGTCTCCCATTCGTTCGGTCCACGGGAGCCGTAGTCAAACAAGAACTGTTTGAATGCAGTATCGAATTCGGCGGAACCAGCGGTCAACCGCGACAGCGCCCACATGGCATGGCTGGGCATCGCCGAATCGACTTCACCAATGCCAGCGATGATCGGAAGAATCAAATCAGGTCGACCTACAGCGGTGGCCACCGCTGAAATGATTCCCACCGGCACTGTCGCCATGTACGTCGTGAAGATATGGGAACAGAACAACTCGCGATGCTTTGGCAGCAACGACACGTAGAGGTCCCACAACTCTTGGTTGCTCATCTTCGAGTGGTCTGGACGGTTGGCACGCAACGCCAGCGTTTCTTCACGAAGCCGCGTGAGTTCCGTCAACGAGTCAAGCGAGTGCTGCCCCAACGCCCACACGAACGTGCCACCAATTTTCTCGGAAGCCGCTGGCGACTGATCACCCGGCTGTGCTGCATACGGCGGGATGCCAGGCTGCGCACCGAAGAACTGCGCGTCCATGTCTTGCCAGGACAGACCCGGGGCTCGTTCACCAAAGATGCGAATCAATGAGGCGTTGAGATAGCAGTATCCGCCCAATACACCGATCTGACAGAACTCGCCTTCGGGGAACTCGCTCAGCTCAAACGCACCCAACTTTTCCCACGCCTCGCGCCAACCAAGTTCGGCCATCCACAGCGCCGTGGTGGCCGTCAAGGGTGTCACCGGGTCTGGGAAGACCTCGCCAACATTGGCCCGGGTGTAGAGAGGAAACCGCGTGTTGAGGTCTGTGTCGGTGACGTAGAAACGATCCATTAAACGAACAGTACGTGCGATTTGGTGAGTGTGCCAGCCGACACATCAATCTTTCCCGTCGACTCGCTGTGGGCGAGGTTGCTCCGGTACATTGCACGACATGGCCATTGATTTCTCGCTCACACCGGAACTGGAAGAGATCCGTACCCGGGTCCGGACGTTCATTAACGAGGTGGTGAAACCCGGCGAGGCGAGCATTCGCGACGCCAAGCTGGATGAAACCGATCGCGCCGCCTACGTAGGTGTGCTGATGGACATGCGAAAGGCTGCCTTCACGTCCGGCCTGTGGATGCCGCATATGCCAACCGAATGGGGCGGCATGGGTTTG
>JANMEI010000050.1:0-3539 GCA_031376865.1 Acidimicrobiia bacterium
GTCTTGGCCGATCACCGATCGGGTTGCGCTGTGGAAAATCGCGCCATCCGCCACTTCGATTCGTTACTCCGTCACGCTGGATTCGTTACCGCAAATCTGCCCGATGTGGTGGTTCGGATTGGCGAGTTGCCAGCGAGCAAAGTCACCCAGCAATGGATTGGGAGCAGCAACGCAATCGTGCATGCGGTCGTCCCTGCTGGCAAGTGGATAGATCCCGACCATCGTGCGGGTGCGATGATTGTGGACGCGTCTGTGCTGAGCGATATCAGAGACGATCTGCGTGACAGGCCACGGTCCGCACATCGATTCGCAGATGCGTGGGAACGCGCCGATCAGCAAGCCGCCCGTGTGTTGAGTTCGTTGCTTGACGGCGAGTCTCCGATGAGCGAGCCTGCCGTGGCTCGGGCTGCCATCCGTTCGGTTCCTGGCGATGGAGCGTTGGTGGTGTCATCTTCGATGCCGGTACGAGATGTTGAGTGGTTTGGTCAACATCGATCTGACATTGGGGTGTTCTCCAATCGCGGTGCAAACGGAATCGATGGCGTCATCGCGACAGCAATTGGGGTCGCCGTCACAGGTCGCGCCACGGTCTGTCTCATTGGCGATGTTGCCCTGCTGCATGACAGTTCGTCGTTAACGGCGCTCGCGAAACGAAACCTCAACCTCACCATCATCGTGACGGATAACGACGGCGGCGGCATCTTTTCGTTCTTGCCCCAAGCATCGGCGCTGAGCCCAGACCGATATGAGCAGCTGTTCGGAACGCCCCACGGGACCGACCTGGTGGCGTTGTGTCGCAGCCATCATCTTGATGCCCGAACCGTCACAACGGCGGCAGAGATTGTTGCGGCTCCCGGTTGCCAGGTTCTGGTGGCAACGTCGCAACGGACCCCCAATGTCTCGGTTCATGAGCAGCTGAATGCAGCAGTGGGTGTTGCGCTCGATACCCTGGGGGGATGAGCAGCAATTCGCCCGTGTCAGATATCTTCCGACCACAAGATTGGAACGAAGTTTCTGGCTTCAACTTTGGTGACATCACCTATCACCGGGCCAAGACCATTGGGGCCGTGCGCATTGCGTTCAATCGTCCCGAGGTGCGCAATGCGTTTCGCCCAAAGACTGTCGACGAGTTGTATACAGCGTTGGATCACGCTCGGCAAAGCAGTGACGTTGGTTGTGTCCTCCTCACCGGAAATGGCCCATCACCAAAAGACGGTGGCCATGCGTTTTGTAGTGGTGGTGATCAACGCATCCGGGGCAAGGACGGATATCGCTATGCAGACGGCGACACGGCAGCATCAATCGATCCCGGCAAGAGCGGACGATTGCACATTTTGGAATGCCAACGGTTGATTCGGTTTATGCCGAAGGTAGTGGTGTGTGTCGTGAACGGTTGGGCCGCTGGCGGCGGACACAGTTTGCATGCTGTGTCGGATCTGACGCTCGCCAGCAAAGAACATGCCCGGTTTAAGCAAACGGACACAGATGTTGCCAGCTTTGATGGCGGATACGGCAGCGCGTACCTAGCCAAACAGGTCGGGCAGAAGTTTGCGCGAGAGATCTTCTTTCTTGGTCGTACGTACACTGCCGATGAGATGCACCACATGGGTGCTGTCAATGCGGTGTATCCGCATGCGGAACTCGAAGAACATGCCTTGCAGTGGGCCAAAGAGATTTGTTCGAAGAGCCCGATGGGTCAACGCATGTCCAAGTTCGCCTTCAACCTGGTTGATGACGGGTTGGTCGGGCAGCAGGTGTTTGCCGGCGAAGCAACTCGACTGGCATACATGACCGACGAAGCTGAAGAAGGTCGAGACGCGTTTCTGGAAAAACGCGATCCTGACTGGTCCGAATACCCGTACTACTACTGAGGGGCGGCGAGAACTATGTGTCGTTTAGTGACGTGCAAAACCTGTTCAAAACCAACGTGGGCCGGGTGTGGCCTTCACATCGAGTCGGTGCTCGGCCATGTTGCTGCGGCCGATCGCTGCACCTGTCGTGAACAACGAGCCAGCCAGCCGTCTCAACGGTCTCTGTTCGCGCGCCTGTTTGGCAGGTAGAACGACTCCTAGTCGCCTAGCAACTGCTGCGCGATTGGGTCGGTCAGAATCACGCTGTACATGTGAACATCGATGCGCGTCTTGGTCATGCCCGAGCCATGCGATCCGATTGATCGCAACACACCTTCGTGGGTAAAGCCAACCCGTTCCAACACCCGCTGCGAGGCAGTGTTGCCAACGAGTACTTCGGCGTCGACACGCTGATAGCCAGCACGCAGCGTTTCGCGAAGTAGCGCCGTCACAGCAGCCGTGAGTAAACCTTTGCCTCGTGCGTGTGGAGACATCCAGTAGCCCAGCTCAGCATTTTCATCTTCTGCCCGAACTCGCACCAAACCAACCATGCCAAGAAGTTGATCGTTCCCGTCAACCAGCAGGTAGTTCTTTCGAAGTTCGTCCTCAGCGCGCCACAACTCCGCCCGATCCATCCAACTGTCGAACTCGTCTTGGCCATACGGCGAAGGAACCGTGGTCCACCGAGGAATTTCCGGATCTTGAACTGCGGCGATGAGCGCAGGTCCGTCTGTGCGCCGCGGTAGCCGAAGGGTCAACTGCGAATCTACGCTGAGCTGATCGGGGAGCGGTCGGAGCGATGCAGACATACATCCACAGTAAGCGTTTAGGGCCGCACCAACGCTCCCAATATCGCCTGAAACTTTGATCGAGTCTCGGCTAGTTCTGCTTCAGGGTCGCTATCGCCCACAATGCCATTACCGGCATACACGGTGGCCGTCGATCCGCTGATTTGTGCCACTCGAACATTGACGGCAAAGGCGCCATTGCCCGCACCATCGACCCAACCAGACGCGCCTGCGTACCGGCCACGATCCATACCTTCCAGCTCGGCAATCAGCGCCGTGGCAACGTCTTGTGGATCGCCTCCGACGGCGGGCGTTGGATGCAGGGCGGCAACCAAATCCAGCACCGACGGGGCCGGTGACGACAGCAGCCCCTCAACCAATGTGCCGAGGTGATGCACGTTGGCCAACGTGACAATTGATGGTTCAGGTTCGGCATCGACGTAGGAACAGAACGGCAACAGATTGTCGAGCAACCAATCGATGGTGATTCGATGCTCGTGACGATTTTTCGGGCTGGCCAGCAATTCTGATGACAGCCGTTGATCAACCGCAGGATCACTTGACCGTGGAGCAGTGCCAGCTAAAGGATGCGCGCGTACAACATCGCCAACCCGTGACACCAACAGCTCGGGCGAGGCGCCCACAAATCCATCAATACAAAACACGATGGCAGCACTAAAAGTTTGCCGCAATCGTTCGATGACCGCAGCCACGTCGATGGGGTGGTCGGTGGTGACCTGCACTTCCCTAGCCAGCACCAATTTGCGCAGGTCTCCTCGGTTAATGCGTGCGACGCCAGCAGCGACCACGTTGTCGCGCCAGTCTTCGGGTGATCGCACGGACCGGAGGGTCATGGTTGTGGGTTGTGGGCTGGCTGGGATTTTGCGCGATCGAACCTGGG
>JANMEI010000121.1:0-1751 GCA_031376865.1 Acidimicrobiia bacterium
CCCCTTCCGCAACAAAAGAGAGCGGGTGTCAACCAGAATGGCGATATGACCAACCCGTGGCTGGAACGGCGAATCCTGAACTATGCCCATCAAGGCGGTGCGAAAGAAGCTCCATCGTCCACCATGTTTGCGTTTCATCAGGCTCGGGCACACGGTGCCGACGCGTTCGAAATGGATGTTCACGCCACGAGCGACGGACATCTCGTCGTTACCCACGACGCCACTATTGATCGAACCGCCCCCACCAGCGGGCGAATCGACACCCTGTTACTGAGCGAACTCCAACAACTTGACTTCGCCCATTGGTGGGCCCCGGGATATGACGCTATCGACTCGCTCGAAGAGCATCAGTACCCGCTACGGGGATTGGCTGCTACCGATCCGACGTTGAGGATTACCTTGCTATCGGAAGTTCTCGAAACATTCCCCGATGTGTTTCTCAACTTCGACATTAAAGGCGGTGCTCGACCCTATGAAGATCTGCTCGCAGATTGTCTGCGCGAGTATGAACGCACAACCGATGTGATCGTGGCATCGTTCCATGACAATGCACTCAACCGTTTCCGTGCACTTGCCCCGAACGTTCATACTTCGACCGCATTGCAGGAAAGCCTCGATATCAGTTCGGCCTTGTTCAAGGGCGAACCGCTTGACCTACACCCGTCAATCGTGGCGCTTCAGATTCCGTACCGGTTCGAAGGCACCGACAACGCGTTGTTCGATGCCAACTTTGTCGCCCGAGCTCATCAAGCGGGACTTGCAATTCACGTCTGGACCATCGATGAGCCCGACGACATGATCGAAATTTTGGACCTCGGCGTCGATGGCATCATCACCGACACACCGTCCGTGCTCGAGAGTGTGCTGTCGCAACGAGCCGCTGCGCGTTATCGCCGGGTGTAGCGACCGCCGTATTCCGAGAGAAACTCCGAGGCCACTAGGACTTCGCCGGTGTCGTCATCAATAACCACGACAACATCAGACGTGACATCAAGCGACAACGTCGTTGAGGCCAACACACGGTCTTTTGCTCGCACGATGCCGGTGGATCGTTTCGACTCCATACCGGTGAACACCACAAACCACACGGATCGTGGCTCGGTTTCCACCGACTCGATCTTTCCGAGCCATTCTCCAACCGGAGCGTCGTATTCAGCAAAGAACACGTCGACGTCGGCCGGGCGAAGCGAACCGCCAAACTGATTGGCGGCAACCTTTGTTGCTGTCGCGGTTACAGCGCTTCGAAGACGTAAAGGTCGCACCGAGCGAGGCAACGGTTTCGCTTTGATCGCCCCCGAGGCATATGACACCGGCGAACCGAGGCGCCAGGCCGGCAGTGGCTTCAGCGACACAACCGTGGTCGTCGACTCGACCGGCGCCGTCGCAGATGCTGGCAACGATCCGGTGACTCGATACGGCTGGCTCGGCGATTGTGTGGTCGGCGCCATCCCTCTGCTCACCGACTTGCCTAGTACTTCGACCGAGGTGGGAGTACGTGGCGTTTTCAACGATTCTTTGATGGTTTGTTGCGACGCTTCTTGAACGACGGGTTGGTTCACCAGGCTGACGCCTACAACTACTAACGGAATCGCCAGGCTCGCAGCACCGATCCACCACGTGCCACTGAGCGATGGAACCGACACCCGAGTACCGAGAACATCGGTCAACCTGCCGTTCAACCTGTTGGTCGACCTTTTTCCCTGAGGTTGTCGTCGAGAACCCACTTTTTGCACAAAATCACGCTACGGGAT
>JANMEI010000159.1:0-7407 GCA_031376865.1 Acidimicrobiia bacterium
CAACCCCGAGGAGCTCAACCTGTTTGTGGTGCCCCAACGAGTTGCAACGTCGGGCGATCCTTGGCTCTCGATGTATCAGCACCCGCAAGATCCGAGCCCCCTGCTTGCACTTGTCCAGGCTGATGCTGAACGAGGATTACAAGACGCTCCGTGGCCGCCGGTGTACCCAAAAATGCCAAACGAGCCACCGAGAGTGGCTCCCAGCCGAGCGAAAAAGCCAGCCGCCACAGATTCAGACTGAAAGAAACTTCAGTCTCTGCCGTGGTGAGCCGAGAACTTACTCATCACCACAATGGTTAGATGTAGGTGAGCTTCCCCTCATGCAACTTCAACACACCAACCAACTCAGCCACATTGACACCATCGCCTTTGATGCCGACGACACGTTGTGGCATAGCGAAGATGGGTTTCATCGCGTTGGTGAACAGTTCGTCGAGTTACTCGCTCCGTTTGTTCCTGCCGAAACCAACATTCTGAAACAACTGGCACAACGAGAAAAAGCAAACGTCGCCGTATTCGGTTACGGGGTGAAGTCGTCCACGTTCTCGATGATTGAAACCGCCAATTCGCTTACCCGGGGCGGTATTGGCGCCGACGACCTTGCATCAGTTACCGACCAGATTGTGGAGCTGGGACGATGGTTGCTCACACGAGACACCGTTGTGTTTACCGATGCTGCACACGTGCTCGCTCAACTCAGCGAAACGTATCGCTTGGTATTGATTACTAAAGGCGACCAACACCACCAACTGTCCAAGGTCGACGAATCAGGATTGGCCGTTCATTTCGATCACATCGAAGTGGTCAGCGAAAAAGATATCGATACATATCAAGGATTGGCTACTCGCCATAACTACGACCTTGTCAACTTCGTGATGATTGGCAACTCGGTCAAGTCAGATATTTTGCCGGTGCTCGATGCAGGCGGCACGGCGATTCACATTCCGTACCAATTCACCTGGGATCTTGAACAGGCCGACATTCCAGACGCACACCCCGGACGCAACCGTTTTATCGAAGCCACCTCGCTTAGCGAGGTGTTGACCCTGTTACCAGCAACTCCGTTGGAGCCTTAGCCAACTTCTTCGCCTTCACTCACGTCTGGTGCGATTTGGCTGTCAGCCCAGAACGCCGAGGGAACAATTCCTGAGCGACCACCGGTAACCCCAGCAGGATCGGCGAGCCGGGCAACCTCGCGAGGATCAGCCCACCACCCTCCGGTGCCATCGCTGCCAAACCCGATGTCCCAACGCTCGTCCTCGTCAATTTCGGAATGCAACTCGAACAGCACTTCGTAAGCGTCGGTAGCAACTCCCGTGTGTGACTCTCCTTCGAAGGTCACCAAAATCGTACGCGGGTCCTGGTTGACCAACCGGTTGAACCCTCCGAACTGAGCAGCGGGGGTAACGCCCAACAGCGAATTGATTGCGCCGGTTGCTCGATAGAACTCGTCGGCAGGAATCGCACGCAGCGCACCGGCCAAAGTAGGCAGCGAGGAGTCAAATCGGTTATCGGTTGTTTCAGGGGCGTTCCATCCCAGGCTAAACGCCATACCAATAGTGACCGCAGGACCTTTTGCCGGAGGCGAGTTGGAACATGATGATTCTGCCGGGAGCTGTTTGGCGGGCGGTATTGCCGTATCGGCAGCGGAGATGTAGGTCACCCGTTGGCGAAGATTGGAAGTTGTTTCGACGAAGCTCGGTGCCAGGTTGAGACTGCCACCCGCCGTTGGGTCGAGCGACAACCAAAATTGCAGGACGCCCTCGCGAGGTAACGAGGTGAGCGTTGACGCATTTCCTTGGGAGGCAGGCATCGCAGGCAAGTCGGCCAAGTTGATTTGTGCAACCATGCAAAGCGGTTTCCCAGCGGCATCGACCGGCGCTGGTAACGATGCAGCAATATCCGCAGGACCAAACAGATGACTCGACCACGGTGGAGGCGCTGCCACAATGTTGGAGTACTCCACGTTGATCACTGGGCGCAACGATTCGGACAGCTCACCCGCATAGGCGGCGAGGTCAGCTCCGGCCTCTGGAGGTGCAGGATCAAACGAGACCTGATTCAGCGGAGCCACCACAGTATTGGGCGAAGGGCTGACCGGCGTGATCGCGCCCGAAGCTGGACTGGCGACGGGCACCGGGGTAACCACTGGCGAGTTGTCGGCGACACGGTTCAAGAGCAGTCCGAGCGCTCCGATGAGGGTCAACATCGTCAGGGTGGCCATAGCGAGACGGGCAAACGAACGCGGAGCCTTTGGAGGACCGGACACCACCGTGGCGGGTGGCGCGCCGGGCACCGCAACCAACGGATCGAGCGGCAGGACAGGTGGAAGAGCCGCAGCTGGTAGTGCGCTCCTCGTCATGCCAACGGCGACAGTGTGGTCGGCTTCTGGCACGAGTTGTAACTCCGGTGTCGCAACAGTGGGGTCCCCACCAAACGAACCCAGTCGCGCCTGACGCTCAAGAGAATCTGCCGCTGCTTCTGCTGCATCAACTACATCTGGCGTTTCAGACGCTGCCAGTTCAGAATCTGCCAGCTCAGACGCTGCCAGTGGCAGGTCTGATGGTTCCATGTCGGGTGTGTTCATGTCCGGTGGTGTATCGGGTGTATCCATGTCATCGCTCCACGGAGAAGTGTTCAGGGGCACGGCCTCGAACCCCCGGCACTGCCAGTTGTCCGAGGCTGTTGAGGCGTTGAGCCGCTACCAGTTCGTTAGCTGCTTTCTTCACGGTCATCATGCTGGCACCGGCTCCGGTCATTGCCTGGGCAATCGTGAATGAGGCCTGCTGTCCAAGCATCCAATCCTTCACGACAGACGATGAAACAGAGGGACCTTGTGGGGCCAGTCGCGGCTTGCGGGTAGAGCCTGCCGCAGGTTTTGAGGAACGATCGTGGATGCTTCCATGGCCAAGATCGAACCCCGCCTGAGCAAGCACGACAGGCGAGACGCCCATCGCTTTGAAGGCATTCACCGTAATTCGGTTGGACGCCGCCCACATCCGGGCATGCTTGACAAACTCGTCGAGTAGCGGTGCACCGTCCACCTGTTTGGCCCGCTCAATATCGGACAGGAGCCGCAACCGACCAAGGATGCCGGAAGTGGCTGCGAGTTGTGATTCGAGTTGCTCGATTGCTGCGTCGTCGCGAGCAGAGTCAGGATTGGCAACAAACTCTAGGTACCTACGAATTGCGAATTCGCTCGGAGACTCGGTCGACAACTCGCTGGGAACAGAAACCGGGGCATCAACTTCGTTGTGTTGGCCCGTGGCCGCTTCGATCGAGTTCACGAGTTTGAGGTTAGTTGCCGCCGAGTCGTTGTTGGGCGCAGCTGACACTGCAATCCCCAAGCAAGTCGCTCGGCTGGATCCTCAACCACCAATCGAACATTCCATCCGTCGACTATCAACGGAGCGCTGGCTTTGGCTGGAGCCCAGGTTGCCCAGCGCAGTTCGCCAATTGCATCGGCGAACTCGGCCAGCTCTGAAGGATTGGCTGTTGCCATTGTGACTTCGTCATCATCAGCGCCCAGCCCCGTCAGCTGGATGAGGAGCCACCACAGGTTGCTGCGTGCCGACGACGAACCGCGCCGCCGTCCGGTAGGCCCACCCGACGCACCCATCCATGCAAGCGACTGCAGCGCTTCTGATCGGCTGACCTCGACCGGGACACCCCCGTTTACATTCATAAGATCGAGCACCGTCTCTGCTTCCCCGGTGCACGCAATCGCCTCGACCAGGTTGGCAGAGTCGTGGGCCCAGGGCTGGACCATCTCGATCAACGCATCGACTGTCGATGGGTCAGCAGTGAGCGCATCAGCGTCAGACGGGCACGAGGTACGCCCATCGATTCGGCCCGGTTCGCCAATCAACGATCCAGCGAAGAGGTGTTCAACTCGATCGAGGTGATAGGTGACCGGTCCATACTGAGGCTCCCACTCTTGAAGGAAAGGCGGAAGGTCAAACACGTCTGGAAGTGATGTGAACTGATCATCAGCACGCAGATCATCACCCATGGCAATGCACTCGTGCGCAAATGCTGCCGCACCGGGCGTTCCTGGCAGGTACGGGGCAAGTTCGTCCCACGCGTGAGTTGATGCAGCTACTTCAGGAAATGGACCGAGGGTATAACGCGCTGCTGCGGAATCCAAGACGCTCGCTGCGAGTACACCCGGCCCGTCAAGTGCCATCCGGTACTCTGCCCACGCCGCGGCTGGCCACCATTGGTGACCGCGCTGCACTGCAAGTCGACAACGGTCTCGAAGGGCCACTACTTCGTCCCATCGATCGTCTAACACCAACGAATCCGTCTCGGCGATCAGTTCCTGAATTTTGACGGCTTCAGAGTCCACGATGTTCACGCAAACGCTCGGCCAAGGCAACAAACGCTCGCCCTCGGTGAGAGATGGCCTGTTTCTCGGCAAGGGTCATTTCGGCAAACGTTTTCGGACTTCCGAGCGGACGAAAGACCGAGTCATATCCGAAGCCACCATCGCCTGAAGGTTGCGCACCGATGCTGCCCGCAACTTCACCCTCACCGCTGAGCTCAGTTCCATCAGGAAACACCACCAACGAAACTGTTCGAAACGTGGCGCGCCGTTGCGTTTCGGTTTCAGCGCCGACCCGTTTCAACTCGCTGAGTAACAAGGTGATGTTCGACGCAGAGTCTGCATCGGGTCCCGCGTATCGGGCTGTATGAACACCAGGGAGCCCGTTCAATGCGTCGACGAATAATCCGGTGTCGTCGGCCACCGCGGCACAATTGGTAGCGCTGGCGATAGCCAACGCCTTGAGGCGAGCGTTGCCGATCAATGTGTCGGCGTCTTCGATTACCTCGCCGACTGACGGGGGCCGGGCGACCACGACGCAGCCTGGCAACAACGTTCCGAGTAAATCGTTGATCTCGGCAACCTTGTGCGCATTGGCCGACGCCATCACCAGCCGAATCGATGTTGCGTCGACCCCGAACGGAGTAGCCATCCTTCAGCGAGGGTCAAGCGCGCGAGGAACCGGTGGGGTCGCTAAAACGTTTCGTTGCGCAGCGATGATCTGATCGATCCCCTGCTCAGCGAGACTGATTAACTCGTTCAAAGCTCCTCGGCCAAACGTTCGGCCTTCGGCGGTGCCTTGCAGTTCGGTGAACTCACCAGCTCCGGTCATCACGATGTTCATGTCAACTTCGGCAGTGGAGTCTTCGGAGTAGTCCAGGTCCAGCAGCGGGACCCCGTTGACGATGCCAACCGAGATGGCAGCACATTCTGTCAATAATGGGACCGCTGGCAACGTGCCTTGTTGCACCAATCGGGTACATGCGTCGTGCAGGGCAACATATGCGCCACAAATGCTGGCTGTCCGGGTACCTCCGTCTGCTTGTAATACATCGCAATCCAACACAATCTGCCGTTCGCCCAACGCCTTGAGGTCGGTCACGCTGCGGAGCGCCCGCCCAATCAAACGTTGGATCTCTTGGGTTCGTCCTGACTGTTTACCCTTAGCAGCCTCACGGTCAACCCGCTCTGGCGAACTGCCGGGCAGCATCGAGTACTCCGCTGTGACCCAACCGCGTTGGGTGCCTTTCATCCACCGGGGGACATCTTCATCGATTGATGCGGTGACGAGGACTCGTGTCCGACCGAATGACACCAGCACCGACCCGGCCGCAAACTCGGTGTAGTCCCGAACAAATTCAAGTGGTCGAAGGTCTCCGGCCGTCCGGTGGTAACTCCGGACAAGAGTGGGTGTTTCAGCTGGCAGAGATGTCATATCCACACGTTACGAGAGCGAATAGCCCATCGGTGTCCAGATAGACCATGGAACCGGTTCAGTATTGGGGTGGCACATGCGTGTGCACTCGTTGTTTTTCACCAGGTGTTGTTCACCAGGTGTTGTTCATCAGTGGTTGTTTTGTGCAGTTGTTGAGTCAGACGACCACTCGACCACGCTCAAATCTCATCAGACAAGCTCTTCAGAGACTCCAGAGGGTTGCCGATGCATAGAGAATGCCAATGACCGCCTCCGAGGTGTCTCATCTTCTCCGCCGTGCCGGTTTTGGTGCAACGACGGCTCAACTCAGCGCGTACGTGGGTCAAACTCGCGAGCAGGTTGTGGCAGCACTTTTAGACGCCGCGTTCCCAGAACCGTCGTATCCAACGTTGTCAGCGGCAGATTCGGACTATCAGCAATTGGTGGTCATTCGGCGCTGGTGGCTTCAGCAGATGACCGACGCGGCCAATCCTGTTCGCGAAAAGCTGACCTTGTTTTGGCACAACCTGATTCCAACCTCGTACTGGAAGGTTCCAGTGCCAGCTATGTTGCTGGCTCAAAATCAGAAACTGCGGAATAACGCACTCGGAAACATCGGCGCACTAGTCAAATCGATTGCGGTTGATCCTGCGATGTTGTGGTACCTCGACAACTCGCTCAACAAGGCAAGTTCACCCAACGAGAACTTTGCTCGCGAATTGATGGAGCTTTTCACGCTCGGCGCTGACCAGGGCTACACGCAACAAGATGTCGTTCAATCCGCCCGCGCTTGGAGCGGCCACGCGCTCGATGCCAATCGCAACTACGTGTTCAATCAAAACGAACATGATCCTGGCGAAAAGACCATCTTTGGCATCACCAAAAACTGGAACGGGCCAGAACTCATCGACGAGATTCTGATGGGGAGCCGGGCGGTGCAGTCTTCGACGTTCTTGGCCCGCCGCATGTGGAACTGGTACGCAGGGCCAACCACCGACACCGCCCTGATTGATTCGTTAGCTACTCAGTTACGTCAGGTCGGCTTAAACACCAAAGAATTTCTCCGCATTCTCTTCACCCGTAACGAGTTCTACGCTGATACCTACCGAAACGCGTTAGTACGTAGTCCTATCGAATGGGGCGTGTGTTTGCTACGAGCTACCGGTTTAACTGCGCAATCGACCCAAATCGATTGGGCTTTGGCTGACCTTGGGCAAAGCCCTTTTGAGCCGCCCAGCGTGAGTGGTTGGAAGCAAAACGAGTATTGGATCACCCAAGCAGCCATTTGGAAAAAAGCAACCATGGCCGCCACTATCGGTTGGTCGGCAAACTCCACCTCCTTCTTGGCAGATATCGCCGCACAACCGGTTGCTCAAGCAGTCCAAACAACGCTTGAAGCTTTTGCCACTCCATCAGTTTCTGCAGCTACCCGCACTGCGCTCGAAGGGGTTCTGGTAGCCAACCGAGACCCTGCATTTGGTGGTGGTGGCCAACGCGCCAACCTGATCCGAGCAATTGCTCTGACCCCGGAGTTTCAGCTGTCATGAGATCGCTTCCACCCATACAACACGTACGTGAAGATCTTGCTGACCGGTTGCTTTCGTCGCTTGACCGCGTCGGAGAAACGGTGCTGTCCAGACGCCGAGCCCTGCAGATCGGCTCCGGCGTC
>JANMEI010000167.1:0-1338 GCA_031376865.1 Acidimicrobiia bacterium
CACGCCGGACCCGGTGGGTAGCAACATGTTTCTTGAACTCATCAGCAGACTTACCATCAGCATCACCCAACAACTCTGCAGCCAGATCAGACGACAACGGTGCCAGCGTTGCGAGATGCTCTGCCGAAAGCTCACCGGAGGCGAGTTTGTGTAACGCGTCGGGATGTTGATCAACCACTTTCGACGCAGCATGTAACTGACGGGCCGCCCGATACGACATCCCCGTTTTACGAACAATCGAAGCGGAGGCATCACGACCAGCTGCCAAACGGCCAACTAACACGGTTTTCAACGCATCAATCGAACGGGTCACGTTCTCCAACACGACCAAGCCTTGGGAAGCATTATCAGCATCCCAACCAACAACATCAGAAACCTGAAAACGATGGTCACGCCACACGTCCAACACCGCCGAAACAGCGGTGTTATAGGTAGAAGCCCGTACTGCTTCCAACAAGCCAACCAGCTCACCTATGCCCTGCTGCTGTGCGGTTCCGATCTCCACACCAACACCTTACACGAACAAATGTTCGTCGTCAAGCAGAAACGAACAAATGTTTTGAGTAACAATGGCAAATGCCAAACAGGGTGCAACCGCAACGGATCAGCTGAGGGTGCACCCAGCAGGGCAGTTCAGAACTCGGGCGCGAACTTCACCGAGTCAAATGTTGCGGTTGCCGATTCTCGATCGCGATGCGCGGTCACGGCGAGCCCAATCTGCGGCGAGGCGCCCAGATCGATCTGAACACTGCCGACGACGGTCCAGTTGATTCCATCGACGGACTCTGAACCAGTAACGGTTGTGCCCTTGCGTTCCAACTTCACCCACCGGGGGGTAGTGCCGGGTTGCCCGGCTGTGTGAAGACTATTGGCGCCGGCAGTGAGTCGTCGTTGAAACGCAGTGCCATTACGGCCGGTGATGGCCATGTACACATGCGGCGAGTCCGGATTTCGATTTGCTCGGATCATCACACCCGCTTTGCTCCACTGATCAGGTGCGCTGAGATCTGCGACCCGAGCAACAATCGTGCCGTCACCCGTGAGCGACCTAGCGGCAAAGTGGAACTCATCGGATTGATTCCAAATGTCGCGGCCGCCCGCTTGGATCTGAATTGACCCTCCACCAAGGATGGGCTCACTCAAGAACCGAGTTGAACCCTGCACGCTTACCTTTCCAATATCGGAGGAGACCAACGGACCTGACACTCCCTGAATCGGAGCGGCCACGGTGGTTGGAGCAACCGTCGTTGGGGACATCGTCGTCGGAGCAACCGTCGTCGGAGCCATCGTCGTTGGGGACATCGTCGTCGGAGCCATCGTCGTCGGAGCAACCGTCGT
>JANMEI010000171.1:0-1206 GCA_031376865.1 Acidimicrobiia bacterium
CAGCCAACAGATCACCGGGTCGCATCTTTGGTCGATCGAAACGGTTACGGCGCAGCCACATGTTCACCCGCCGTGAGATACCCGTCAGAGATATCAACCTGACGTTGTAGGCGGCGTGCCACAGCAACATCGTGAGTAATCATGATGAGCGTCAGCCCATCAGCCTGCAACCGATCCAACACATCAAGCACACTGTTGGTGTTCTCCGTGTCAAGGTTCCCCGTGGGTTCATCGGCAAGCAGCAGCGACGGTTGATCAGCAATAGCGCGTGCGATTGCGACCCGTTGCTTCTCACCACCAGACAACGTTCTGGCAGATGCTCGTAAACGATGCGACAACCCCACCCGTTCAAGCGCGTCGGCAGCTAACTGCAATCGTTCCCGACGTGGTTTGGGTGCACGAGACGTGGTGCCATACAACGAACCAAGCTCCACGTTGTCAATCACCGAGCGGTGCGACAACAAATGAAACTGTTGAAACACGAACCCAATCTCACGACCCCGAATCGCCGCCCGGCCACCATCGTTGAGCGATGCAACATCAACACCGTTCAACCGGTAGGTGCCACTGGTCGGGATATCCAAACAACCCAAAATATGCAGCAGCGTCGATTTTCCTGATCCCGACGGCCCCACAATGGCCACCGATTCATGCTTTTCGACTCGTAAGTTCACATTACGAAGCGCGTGCACCGGAGCACTACCAGGAGGTTGAAACACCTTGGTCACCTCGGTCAAGTCAACAACCGCATCAACACCGGTCATGGAACCGTACTTGGCGACTGTTCCACCGAGCTGGGAGCAGCATCGGGCAGCGAAGATTCCACCGGCGACGAATCCGCCGGTGTGGAATTTACCGGTGTGGAATCTACCGGGGAGGGCTCACCTGATCCGCTTTTGTCGTTCGCCCCTGGCACACCGGTGAGTAGTTCACCATTGCGGTTACCGGTCACCACCAGATCGTTCTCTTTCAGTTGATCAGCAGTCACCGGGGTCACTTGCACAAAACCTTCAGAACGCAACCCAGCATTGACCGTCACAAACCGGGTTGGCTTGTTCGGGTCGTCTTCAACTTCAACCCGGGTTGTTCCATCTGCCAGTGCAATAGTTGGGGTTCTTACGTCGGTAATAAAATTGGTTCCCGAAACCATGTTGGGCTTTATATCTACTTTATACTGAAAATATTCTTCCACCTCATTCATGGTGT
>JANMEI010000193.1:0-6071 GCA_031376865.1 Acidimicrobiia bacterium
CTTTCCCATGGCCGGACGAGCACCAACGATGTACAGCGCACCCTTTTGCAGACCGTTCAACTGATCGTCAAGATCGAAGAACCCGGTGGGCACGCCGGTGATGGAATCGCCGCGGTTATACAGCTCTTCCAATCGGTCCAAGCTGGCGCCCAGCAAATCGTGCAACGGCACCAGTGTGTCGGTAGAGCGACCCTGCGCCACGTCGAACACCAACTGTTCGGCACGGTCCATAGCCCGGGTGACATCGTCGGGGAGGCTGTAGCCAAGGTCAGCGATTTCCCCAGCGACACCAATGAGCCGACGCAACATGTGGTGCTCGTAGACGATGGTGGCGTACATGCCCGCATTGGAGGTGGACGGGGTGCCAGCCTGCAGGTCGATCAGTGTGGCTGACCCGCCGATGGAATCCAACAGATCGGCGCGGCGAAGTTCTTCAGCAACAGTGACCGCGTCGATGGCTTGGCCGCGGGCTGACAAGGCGGACACCGCCGCGAACACGTGACCGTGGGCTGGCTTATAGAAGTACTCGGCCGAACCCTTTTCCAGACCGACCGCCACGGCGTCTCGGCTGAGCAGCATGGCGCCCAACAACGACTCTTCGGCTTCCAAGTTATGAGGCAACAGACGACCAGGGGACGCCGGTGGAGGGGTTGCCTGTTGACGGCGACGAGCATCTTCGAGGAGTTGAACCATGGTGAGGTGGGTAACCGACTTCTTCCGGGAACTGCTGGTGAGAACTGCCAAAGGTGAACTGCAGCGAAGGGACCGCCGTGTTGTAACTGGTCGGGCTACAACCGTCCGGTAGATACTGACAGGGCAAACCTGGGTATCGCTGTAGGGATTGTCGTTGGATAACTTTTGGGAAACGGGGGGTAACTAACCCCACCCTGTGGACAACCGGTGGAAAAGGTAAATACACCTGTTACCAGTGGGTTGGGTTGTGGATGACTTATCCACAACCTCCCACCAGGGTGACGCATGAGTGCAGTATATCGAAAGTACACGAACGAGCGTTCGTACTTCAGATTCGGCGCGAGTCGGCCTGGAACAAGGCCAGCAAACCGCCCGAAGTTGTTGGCAACGTCGCTCTCGGAGCGACTTTGCCAACTATTTCGACACGATTTCGACAGGATTTCGACAGGATTTCGGCCAACGTGCCGGGACGCGAAACGACCCGCCACTTGGGCGGGCCGTTCAGCAAAACTACAAACTGCGGAAACTAGGCAGGAACGATTTCCACGTTGACCGAGAACTGCACATCGCTGTGCAACCGGATCGACACCTCGTGGGCGCCCAAGATCTTCAAGGCCTCGGACAAATTCACCTGGCGGCGTTCCAACGTGATACCGGTCTGCTTGGCAATCGCGTCAGCAACTTCGGCAGCACCGACGGAACCGAACAACCGCTCACCATGTGACTTGGCAGAAATCGTGACGGTCTTGGTGACCAATTCACGAGCGATGGTTTCAGCAGCAGCACGATCCTTCGCGTCACGCAAATCGCGTGAACGTCGCATCGCAGCAGCCTGCGCCACCGTTCCAGCCGCAGCTGGCATAGCCAGGTTGCGGGGAACCAGATAGTTGCGAGCAAACCCATCGGCAACATCAACAATGTCGCCGCGCTTGCCCAAACCTTTTACGTCAGCTCGAAGAATGATTTGTGCCATGGCTGATCACTCCTCGCCTTCATCATCAGCGTCGTCGACGTCAATGTCATCTACCTCAACATCGGCGTTCTCGGTCTCGTTCTCGGCGTTTTCTCCGTAACGTCCACCACCCTGACGAGGACGACGAGGTCCACGCTCAGCAACACCGGTAGCTGCGAACGGCAACAACGCCAACTCGCGAGCATTCTTCACAGCCATGGCAACGTCACGCTGCATCTGCACTGACAAACCGGTCACACGACGAGCACGGATCTTGCCGCGATCAGATGTGAACTTACGAAGGAGGTTGATGTCCTTCCAGTCAATGTAGGTACCCTCAGGAACTGGGGAGGCCTTCTTCTTTAACGGACGACGTTTGTCATCCTTCGGGGCACGCTTGGTTGTGCCGCGGTCACGGTCATTGTTGCGGGCCATTAGAAGGGCTCCTCATCGTAGTAACTAGCTGGTTCTGCTTGTGGGGCGGGGCGACTTGCTGGCGCTCCACCACCGGATTGTGCACCTGATTGTGCGCGAGGCGCAGGAGCACCAGATGACTGGCCATCTCCGTCTGCACCCTTACGTTCGCTTCGCTGAATTTGGACGGTAGCCCAACGCAGCGACGGGCCGATCTCGTCGGCGATGATCTCGATGACCGAACGCTTTTCGCCCTCTTGGGTTTCATACGAGCGCTGCTCGATACGACCCGTGACGATGATGCGTGCACCCTTAGTGAGGGATTCTGCAGCGTTCTCGGCCAACTCGCGCCACAGCACGACGTTGAAGTAGGAAACTTGTTCTTCCCACTCATTGGTTTGACGGTTTTGCCAACGACGATTGACAGCCACACCAAAGGTGGTGTTGGCCTGACCCGAAGCCGTGAAACGAAGCTCCGGATCGCGGGTGACGTTACCGATGATGGTGACGGCGTTCCCAGACATTGGTTAGTCCCGTTCGCGTGGCGTTCGAGCACCACGAGGCGCGTTGGCGCGTGCTTCACGCTGCGCTGCGGCAATCTCGTCGAGGCTTGGCGGTGCATTGAGCGTGCGGCCCTCGGACTTAGCCGGGATGACCAGAATCTTGTGACGAATGATTTCGTCGCTCAAGATGATGAGACGCTCGACCTCTTTGACGGTCGACGGAACAATAGACGACTCGAGGATGGCGTAGTAACCCTCGGTCTTCTTGTTCACCGGGAAAGCCAACTTGCGGCGACCCCAACGTTCGATCTTGCCGACCGAACCGCCCTGAGCGGTGATGGATGCCACCGTGCGCTTCACAACGCCTTCGATGACCTGATCGTCTAACGACGAATCGATAATGACAACTACTTCGTAGGCTCGCGTTGCGGCCATAAGTACCTCCCATGGACCCACTTCTCAGTGGGGCCCCAGACGGTCTGGGGCGGGCGGCCCGTTTCGGACCGAATAACTATCCTAGCCGACCGACGTTGCCGTATTGGCCGACCTTGGCTTGGTCTGGACAACGCGTTTCCGCCCACCGCAAGGCTTTTCGGGTGGGTACAGGTCGTAATGGAATGTGTGGCGTGGTTTAGTTGTTCTTGAGGTCCATGCCGGGCGCCTGCCTGTCACCTAAACCCTGGGCAGTATGGACTACTCCGACTCAAGGAACTTTTGTAGTTCGTTATATTTTTCGGTTGATTCATCGAGGAACGCAGGTTGACCGGAATTGAAAGCTTGAAGCCTGAGCTCCTGGAATTTCGACGCACACTCGTAATCTGCGACCGCAACTGGAATTTCCATGGCCCTTATTGCGTCGGTTTCAGCCCCAGTCATTGCGAAATTATTGACTAGCGCAAAGGCCTCGTCAGGATTCGAGATTTTGGGGTAACCAGATTGGCTCATGCATAGACGGTACTTGTCCTCGAAACTCTTATACGGGACAGAGGTGCGCATTTTCGCAAGAGCGTCGGTGTACCGGAGAGCAAAGCGCATGAAGATATCAGAGATGCGTTTCCACTTGGTCTCCTGTTCTTTGCGGCAAATCGCCTCGGCTTTTTTGAAGTCTATTGTCTGGTCCTTTTGCACGATTCTCTCGGGGGGAATGAACTGGAGAGCTATCCCAAATCCCGACTCCTTCCGTTCTTTTTCCGAGAAATACAACGAACTTCCGGCGAAGCGGGCCGAAGAGAAAGTTTGCATTTGGTAGCGGAATCCAGCCCGCTTCATGCATGTAGCTGTGTGTTTCTCTCCCAGCTGAAACATCTTCGAGCTAAAGGAATTAGAGTTCAAAAGAAGTTCAATCGCAGTGAGCGATGGGGCAGTTTTGGAGCTAGAATGGACAGAACCACAACTAGACGCAACCAAACAGAGATTCACAGCGAGAAGCGAGGAAAATAGTCGTTTCGTGCTGATAGCACGAAGCTCAATAGCACGCATCGTAACCGTAGGGATTATCGACGGCCTCGTTTAAAATTGCTCCGTACCAGTTCCCGTTTCGTATGCTTGTGTAATTCGCAAGAGCATTCCCAATGCCGAAAAACGCCGCGTTTTGGCCTTCTATCCTGCTCTCAAGACGACCGGTATAGGTCTGTCCGACATGAATCCGGACAAAACTCGACGCTTGACACCCCTCGTAGCCGGCGACCCTCCAATCAGAATATGCAGACGCTTGGGGTGCTCCCCAAACCATGAACAGTAGACCTGACGCAACCAAGGCAGTAAATTTCCTGATGTTATAACCGTAAACGAGGGGATCGGTAAAGTCAATAAGGCTCTGGCTCAGCTACCAGACCGCTGATCTTAATGGGAATCAGTTCTTTCCGAGATTGCCCGCCAACACGGTGTGACGGTCATTGGTCTTGACGACCAAACCCAAACTGAATTGGTCACGGTATCGCCTGCTGATTTTGTGCAGGGAGCCTCGCCGGTTTGCATAGACGAGTACCAGCGGGTTCCAACTATTTTGCAGTCGATCAAAGCAGAACTGAACCGTCGTCGCACCGATTGTCACTTTGTACTTACCGGCTCGACCAGATTCGAGAGCCTGCCCCGTACAACACAAGCTCTCACCGGCCGAATTCGATTCCTAGGTGGGTGCTGAAGTACTCGCGTTTCGGGGCTGGTTCTGTGAGGATAGTGGTGTGGCTTTGGGTTCGGTTTCTGGTCAGGCACGATTTGAGAATCCGCGGGAGGTGTTGGGTGATCGTTTGACCGGGCTTTACCGGTTTTTGGCTGATGAGGGGCACCGGTTGTTCGATGATGATTTTTTCGCTGATTTGTATTTGCGGTCGCGGTTGGGGCGGCCGACGGTCCCGGCACGGGTGTTGGCCACGGTGATGGTGTTGCAGGCGTTCGAGGGTTTGTCGGATCGTGAAGCGGTTGATCGACTCGGGCGTGATTTGGCGTGGCAGGCCGCAGCTGGTGTCGATATTGGTTGTGAGGCGTTTCATGCGACTGTGCTTGTTGGGATCCGGAATCGTCTGCGTGCTTCGGATCGTCCGAAACGGTTCTTGGATGACTCCCGGGTCATGGCCCGCGAGTCCGGCGTGATGCGTGACTGGGTCCGGGTGTTGGACTCGACACCGATTTATGACGCGGTTACGACTGAGGACACGATCACCCAGCTACGCGCAGCGATCCGCAAAACGCTTGCCGCGTTACGTTCGGACTATCCGGCGTTGGCGGTCGCTGCCCGATCTGCGTGTCGGCGTGATGATGATTATGTGTCGGCGGGTCGACCGTCGTGTGATTGGGACGACCGTGAGGCCAAAGAGGTTCTCATCGACGCGTTGGTTCGTGACGCTGGCGCGGTGCTCGATGTGCTTGATGATGAAGTGCTGATTGGTGCTGGTTGTGACGCCGCTGAACTGTTGGCCACGGTCGCTGGTCAAGACGTCGCCGAAGGCGATGATGATGGCCGGTTCCGGATCGCCCATGCTGTCGCACGTGATCGGGTCATCTCGACCGTTGATCCCGAAGCCCGGCACGGGCACAAGAGCCGCAACCGCCGTTTCGATGGATACAAAGGCCACGTGTCGATCGATCCGAATCCCGAGATCATCGACGATGGCACCGTCACCGCGGCCAACACGCCAGACCAAGACGCCGCCGAGGATCTCCTCGCACCGTGTGTAGATCTTGACGTGAAACCCGACGTGATGGGCGACTCCGCGTATGCCGGTGCTGAGCTTCGTGAACGTCTCGACGACTTGGGTTTCGGTGTGAGCGCGAAAGTCCCGCCGGCATCAAACCGTGACGGGCTCTACACGAAAGACGTATTCGATATCGATCTCGACACTGATGTCGTGTGGTGCCCAGCCGACATTGAGAGCTTGTCAAGAACTTTGTGTGAGATCGTCTGTTTGGGTTAGTGGTTTGTTGGGGTGAGGCGGTTGGGGAAGGCGATCGCGAACGCGTTGAGTGCTTGGGCCCAGCCTTGGGTGTGGGTGCCGAGCTCGCCTCCGCGG
>JANMEI010000856.1:0-1209 GCA_031376865.1 Acidimicrobiia bacterium
GCCATGATCGAGAACATCGTTCGACGGGCCAAGAAGTTGTCGATCAAACGCCAAATCGCTGGCGAGGGCAAGGGTATTCGCGCTGCGGACTTGACCGAGTCCACCCGGCAAGAGTTCAAAGAACAGGAAGATCTGCCCAACACCACCAACCCAGACGACTGGGCCAAGATTTCGGGCAAGAAGGGCGAACGGATTGTCTACATCCGTACGATCATCTCAAAGGGCCCCGATGCCGAGCCTGTTGGCCTGCGCTCCATCGAACGAGTAGCTACAGGTCAATACCTGTAGCAACACCTGCTGCTCGTCGGGAACGGATTGTGCGGTCCACAATGTACGCCAATCCGATAAACACGGCCAGACGCGAGACCGCAAGGAATACCAACGGGTGTCGGTAGATTTCCATTGCGTCAAACGCCACGGCCAAAAACGCTCCTGCAGATCCCAGAAGCGCAGCCCCGGACGCCAACATCAAGGTCGGGCTTCTGAATCGTCGAACGAACACCAAGCTGGCCAATAACATGCACATAGTGAGGTGCAGCCACGCTGGCCACCCCCAGATGAGAGCTTCGATCGGTCCGGGCACCAGTTGGGCGGGTGGATTTGGTTGTTCGTAGATCAAGATGTAGTCGATCGTCCGGTGGTCTATCGACCCCAGGAGTAAATTGCCAAATTTGCGCGGCCGCTGCATCTCAGCAAAGAGGTACGTGGACATAGGAAAGTTGTTGGCGAAATTGGTCATACCGGGAATGTCGTAGAGGAGATAGTCCTCAGACGTGGCGTAGTGCCCCAAACGGTCCCTAGGCTGAGTCGATGGCATGCCAGCGTTCTCGAGCGTTGTCCGGAGGTACTCGTCCTGCAGTACTCGAACACCGATCAAATTCATGGTTCGAAAGTTGGCCAGCGTCTGACCACGGTCCCTGAACACGACAGTTGTTGGATACAGACTGACCACCGATAGGCCAGCGGCGAAAACCAAAACACCACAACCGATCATGAAGCTTCGCACGCCTTGAGCTCGCCGATACGACCACCATGCCACCACGACCAGCGACGGCACAGCAAAAACTAGGAACGATGTTTCACGAATCAACGCGCACACGATCGTTGCGGCGATGATGGGCCAAATATAGGCCGCGGCACCCGCCGACTTGTTTGACCTACGTGACTCCACCAGTCCACGCAGCAGCGTCCCGACGAGCAAGAACAACG
>JANMEI010000863.1:0-5052 GCA_031376865.1 Acidimicrobiia bacterium
TTCAGCCCTACCCAAGATGGGCTGGCCTGCATGGGATTCACGGAGGGCGATGGGGGAGCGTACGAATTGTTCGACAACATGTCGGACATGATCGCCAGGGTTGCCCATGCCGCCGAGAACGATCCGATGTTATATGCGCGCCTACGACGTCGATTTGCCGGGCCTGACGTTGATCTCAGCGGTGGTACGAAATATCTGGATTCGGATCGTCACAGCGCATACGTCAACTTGCATGCCTGGCAAAAGGTGCAGAAAGACATCCGCAAAGAGTTCGGTTGGCCGTCAATGGAAGCAACCATGTTCGACCATCTCCGCCGAAAGCCCGTCAGACTCAGCCGCTAGGGTGTTTTTCGCTCACACCAACCCCATTCCTCGTCCTCAGGTTTAAAAAATCGGTCTGGCGTGAGCGAAAGCAGGTGCCGGTGTGAGCCTCCGGTTGCCTTTCACATTTCATAGCTGTCTTGAGGGTCGTGAGCCAACGACGCCGGCATGGCTCAGTCTTCGGTCTTCCGGCGACGGAACACGTTTCGAACGGACGCAAAGATCTTCGGGGTAGCCGAAACATTCTTCGCTTCGGGAACCGGGCGTGGTGACAGCGGGCGTCCCGTCTTGTCGCGAAATGGCGAGAGTCCAACGAGCGCAAAGGGCGGCAGATCATCGCGTTCGGGCAGCGACAGTGGATCAACACTCCACTCCTCGGCCATGGCCAGCACGGTGTCTTCATCGATACTCATAGCGAACCCGAAATTGTCATCGTCGACTTCATCATGCTGAACATCCTCATTGATGTCCAACAGGCTCGTCTCAAACCCGTCCGGCTCGCCATGGTTGCGAAACACCTCACCATCAGCTACGTACACCTGTCGAATCGGTGTGCCATCCATCCAACGTTCAAACTGATACGCCGAAACCACGCGATAACTCGTGAACAACTGTGCCTCACCAAACTGAATCGACAGCGCGCCAACCAGGTCAAGCATTCGCAGGTCATCGCTGAGTATCAAGTCAAACGGAGCCAGGCACCACCCGTCTATAGGTCCGATGACAGCGACATAACCCGAGTCCCGCTCATATGTCTTGTCTGTGACGTCGCCGATCGGTTCGGAGCTGACGTCACTCAGCTGAAGGCACTCGGCTACCGCGGAAGGGTCTGTGGAGCGAACCGCAAACCAAGCACACTTATAACCCCAACCGTTGAACTCGCTTGTCATTGGGCTACGTTATCGTTCAGCGCAAACAGTTGGGTTGGATCCGAGCACCCTGAGGCGAGGTCAGGGGCGGTCTCATTCTTTTGGCTAGGTCAGGTCGAGACCTTTGCTTGATCCCAACGAGTCGGCGATGGCGTTGAGTGGAGACATGAACAACTCAACGCTTACCCGCTCCTCCAACAACCGCATGATCGGTGGCGTCGCTGCCGGTCTTTCCCAGCGATACGGCTGGGATCTGAAGGCCCTTCGGATCCTGATGGTCGCTTCGGTGCTCTTGCCCGGGCCGCAGGTGTTGCTGTACCTGGCGGCCTGGGCCTTCGTCCCCAGTGATCATCGTGTGGCAATGGCCTAAGTCGGGCCTAAGAGTTGGTCTAAGAGTTGGCGCGGCGGATGGCAACGTGAAGCGGCAAGTCGTCGCCCACGGTGCTTTCCGCCACGAAACCTTCCGCTGCGCCGGTACCGATGTTGAGCGAGACGGCCAACACTTCGCCAGCAATCATCGACTGATGTCCAACAACCGCAGCTTCAACATGCGGCGAGTCTGACGACAACCACAACTCGATTCGATCACTGATGTGCAACCCAGCATCCTTACGAGCCTGTTGCACCGCCCGGATCACGTCGCGCGCCAGGCCCTCAGCCTCTAACTCCTCGGTCAGCACGGTGTCGATCATGACAATGCCGGTGTTGGCGCCGAGTGCAGCCCAGTTGTTGTCGTCGCCGGTGCCCACTTTCCACGAGAAGTCGAATTCGCCTTCGTCCAACGTGACGTCGGTTCCATCGGCCATGGTGACCGTCGCATGCATACCGTCGGCATCGGTGGTGACGACCGCACCCGTTTGTTTGAACGCCGACATGAAGTCCTTCATCCGGTTGCCCAGCTTTGGGCCCAGCTTCGACGGGATCGGTTTCGCTACTGCGGTTGCAACCTGATGCAGCTCGGGCTGCAGAAACACTTCGCGAACGTTCAGTTCGTCAGCGATGATGTCGGTAAACGCAGCCAATACGGGTGCATCGGGCGACGCAACGGTAAGCGATGACAGTGGTTGACGAACCCGTAAGCCGGTGGCTTTGCGAACCGCGGAGGCGGCACTGCACACATCACGAACGGTATCCATGCTGACAACCAGCGTGTCGTCGATCGGGAAGTCACGCAGGGCCGGCCAGTCCATCAGGTGCACGCTGGTGGCAGCATCGATGACGCCAGCATTCGTTAACCCGGCATGCACCGCTTCGGTGGTCATCGGCAACAGCGGCGCTGCAACCTGGCATACCGTCACCAAAACGGTGTACAGCGTGTCGAACGCTGCAGCGTCGCCTTCCCAGAATCGATCACGTGATCTGCGTACATACCAATTGGTGTGCGCATCAAGGAAGGTACGCACCGCAACGCAGGCCCCAAACAAGTCATAGGTGTCCATGAGTTGCGTGACATCACGAACCAACACGTGAAGCTTGCCGATGATGTACCGATCCAGCGGATCTTTGCTGGCCGTCGAAAACTTTGCCTTGTGGTCCGACGCGTTGGCGTACATCGTGAAGAACGAATAGGTGTTCCAGATGGGCAGCACTACTTGGCGAACAGCATCGCGGATGCCTTGTTCGGTAACAGCGAAGTCACCTCCTCGCAACACGGGCGAACTCATGAGGTACCAACGCATGGCATCGGAACCGTGATTGTCGAACACTTCGCGAACGTCGGGGTAGTTATTCAGGCTCTTCGACATTTTGGCGCCGTCGGAACCCAACACGATGCCGTGGCTGATGCACGTACGAAACGCCGGGCGATCGAATAATGCGGTGGCCAAAACATGCAGCGTGTAGAACCAGCCACGGGTTTGCCCGATGTACTCGACGATGAAGTCGCCCGGATAGTGGTGCTCAAACCAGTCCTTGTTTTCAAACGGGTAGTGCACCTGGGCAAACGGCATCGAGCCAGATTCAAACCAGCAATCCAACACATCGGTGACGCGCACCATCATGGATTGACCGGTGGGATCGTCGGGATTGGGTCTCGTCAGTTTGTCGATGCCCGGCCGATGCAGATCGGTGGGGCGAACACCAAAGTCGGCCTCCAATGCATCAAGCGAACCGTATACATCGATGCGTGGATACTCGGGATTGTCGCTCTTCCACACCGGGATCGGCGAACCCCAAAAGCGGTTGCGTGAGATCCCCCAATCGCGAGCGTTCTCGATCCACTTGCCGAAGCTGCCCTCCTTCACGTGCTCGGGAACCCAGGTGATGTCTTTGTTGAGTTCAACCATACGATCGCGGAACTTGGTGACCTCGACAAACCACGACGACATAGCTTTGTAGATCAGCGGGTTAGCACAGCGCCAACAATGAGGATAACTGTGGTCATAACTATCTGCACGTACTAACGATCCGCTCGTGCGCCATGATGGCTCAGGCCCTTCGGACTCGCTGCGCTCGCCACTCGACCTTGCGCGCAAGTCCTTGATGATGATCTTGTTCGCATCGAACACGTGCTGCCCCGCATAGTCAGGAACCGTGACATCGAACTTCCCGGTGGCATCAACGGGATTGACCGGTTTGATGCCCGCCGCATCACAAAGGACCTTATCGTCCTCGCCGAATGCGGGGGCCATATGAACCACGCCGGTGCCATCTTCGGTGGTCACAAAGTCACCACTCAATACGTGGTGTGCATGTGGATTTTCTGGATCGTTCGCGAAGTACCCGAAGACTGGCGTGTAGGCGCGACCAACCAACTCGGCACCCAACAGGGATCCGACTTGCTGATAGCCGTCAAGTTCCTTTGCGTACTTAGCAACCGCAGCAGCCGCCAAGATAACCCGGTGTGATCCTTCGGTAGTGCCGTCTGACTTTTCCATCAACGCGTAGTCAATGTCTGGACCAACCGCAACCGCAAGGTTCGACGGCAGCGTCCATGGGGTGGTGGTCCAGATCCAGATGTCGGTGTTTGGAAGATCGCCTGGCTTCTGCGCCAAACGCAATGCGACGGTGGCTGCGGTGTCTTGACGATTCTTGTACGCATCGTCCATTCGCAACTCGGTATTGGATAGCGGTGTCTCGCAACGCCAGCAATACGGCATCACGCGGTAACCCTCGTAGATGTAGCCCTTGTCAAACAACGTTTTGAAGGCCCACATCACACTTTCCATGTAGGGCAGGTCGAGCGTTTTGTAGTCGTTCTCGAAATCCACCCACCGCGCTGCACGGTTGATGTACTCCTCCCAATCAACGGTGTAGCGCAACACGCTGGTTCGACAGGCTTCGTTGAAGGCCGCGATGCCGCCAGGCATTGCCTTGATCTCGGAGTGACCGCTGACGCCGAGTTCCTTTTCGGCTTGCACTTCGGCAGGCATGCCGTGTGTGTCCCACCCGAAGCGTCGTTCGACCCGTTTGCCTCGCATCGTCATGTAGCGCGGCACGACGTCTTTGACATAGGACGTCAGCAGGTGACCGTAGTGGGGGAGACCATTGGCAAACGGGGGGCCGTCATAGAACACGAACTCGTTAGAGCCGTTTTTGCCCGCCGGACGATTCTCGACCGATTGCTTGAACAGGTCGAGTTCGGCCCACTTGGCAATGACACCCTCTTCGAGGAGCGGAAATCGGGGCGACGGGTCGACGTTGGGGTAGGGCTTAGGCATTGCGTGTTCTCCTGAAACGGATGTTGCTCGGTTTCAGGGACGAACGTGATGCCCGCGGTACCACCCTGGTTGTGTGACACCTGGCGACAGGATTCACACCACTCTGTTTTACTGCTGGCGATAACGGGCCGTACCCGTCCGGTTCTACTGAGCACCCACGATGTGAACTTGGGATGCTGTTCTTCCGAAAACTCAGGGGTGAT
>JANMEI010000262.1:0-3606 GCA_031376865.1 Acidimicrobiia bacterium
GCACCATCCAACACCACCGGGTCAAGATATGCCGCAGATCCGAGCGCGGCGTTGTTGGTTTGCGAGACGGTGGGATCGTCGATCGCCAGCCCAAAGTCAGCCAACACCGTGCTGCCATCAGCACGCAACAAAATGTTTGATGGCTTCACATCGCGATGGACCAAACCCTTACGATGGGCCTCGCCCAACGCCGCCGCGATCGGGGCCAGATGCGCAACCGTTTCTTTCGAGGTGAACGGACCGTGTGTGCGCAGAAGATCGCGGAGCGACCCACCGTCGAGGTATTCGGTGACCAGCGCCAGATGCTCGGGCGTATCGATCACTTCGATCAAGCGAAGCACCGACGGGTGACTAATGGCAACCAGCGCTTTTGCCTCGTTGTGCAACTCGTCGCGCTGCTGCTCTTCGGTATGAACGGTGATTCGCTTGAGTGCAACGACCTCGCCACTGGCGGGCACTTCGGCGCGGTACACGGTGCCGGTTGACCCATGTCCGATCACACCGAGAACGCGGTAGCTCCCAATGATGGTGCCAATCACCCCGCCCCCGGTTCGTTCCTGGTCGCTCATGAAGCAATCTTGTCGCTTCGCTCGGTGTGAGGTCCAGACTCGATTGATGAAAAATGGCCAATTTGCACCAATTCGACGTGCCCATCGTCAAGCAGATAGCCCCGTCCGTTGGGCATTGCCTTGGTTCCTCCACGAACGCCACGACGTGGAAGAGCGGTTGACCAGAGGTCGCCATCGAGCTCCAGGTGAGGGCGAAGTGCGAGCCCTTTTCGGGAGCGGCGCAGCGGAACTGACCAGTGACCGTATGAACTTCGGAGCGTGTCGGCCCGGCCCGATGCGGCGATCCAGACCTGTGAGTGGCGTGCCGCGATCAGTTTGGACAGCGCCGACGATGGGTCGTCAATCAGCTCGACGTCATCGCATAAGACCAGCAACTCAGACAGCTCAACAGAGTCCACGAGCGAGGCGGCATCATCAAAAAGTTGATGGTCGATGTTGAGTGACGTCAAGATTTGGCTCAGCGTGCTTCGTCGCCCGCACAAGACCGATACCTGTAACTCAGGTCGTTGCTGAGTAGCCATAAAGGCAACGTTAGCCAACGCTGTTGTCTTACCCGAGCCGCTCGGTCCGGTAATCAAGAGATGCTCGCCCGATAGGAGCTTCCATCCGATTGGGCCAAGGTTGGAGTCGCCTACGCCGATCGGAATGGGCAAGGTGTCTCGGTCGTCATCTTTGTCGTTGGCAATCGTTTGTGTACGAATCAAACGAGTGTCAATCAACGCCGGGAGTATTTCGATGTGATGCAGTGGATTTCGAACCGGGGGACAGGTCGCCGCACTGATTTGACTCACTACTTCGCCCGGATTCTCGAGGAAACAGAATTGCACTTCAGACATATCGGTCACATCGATCGCACGCCCAGGAACGTTGCGAGCGGGAGCGGAGCGTGGAATGCCAAGCATGGAATCGTCCATTGGATCGTTGAGCCGAAACGCAAACCGACGTCCAAACGATGAGGCCGATGAGCTTGGCATTGCCTGGGCTCGATCAAGGGTGGCAACACAGAACAATCCCAACGCCGGACCGTCTGCAAAGATGCGGTACCACCGATCAAGAGCCGTTCCCATCATGTCGTCGTTGGCCGCACGAAACGCACCCCAATCATCAATGCACACAACGATCTTTGCGGCCGACACGAGGCCACGTGCACGACGCTGCTCAAGAATCGCCGTCAGTACCTTTCCCAGCCGGTCGACTCGGTCGGGTTCTGCTGCGGTAATCCGGGCCGCAACATGGGGCAGGCGGGCAATATCGCCAAACACTGCGGGCCCATGATCAACTAAGTACAAATGCAAATCGTCAGCGGAGTGTGAAGCGGCAAGCGACACGGCAATACTGAGCAACGCGTCCGTTGCGCCTGAACCGGCCGCACCCGCACCCGAAGCGCCAACCAACATGACGTTGGTCGTCAACTCAACTGCATGAAGGGCGCCGACGCGCTGCTCGGTTGGGCAATCGACCAGACCCACTGCCAGTGGGAGGTCCTCCGTAACCTGAAACGGGAGGTGGTCGGGGAGCGGATCTGGCCAGGGGCGACGGCCGGCGGGAAGCTGCCGTGCTATGGCCACTGCGCAGGCCGCTTCGACAATGGCGACAAGGTCGGTATCGCTTCGGTCTTCGCTTTCGTCTTTGTTGCAGTCGTTTCGATCAGTCGTCGGTAGGTGTGCGGGTGGCACAAGCGATGATGGGTCGCTGGGCTGCTCTCGAAAACCGGTCGCAACGAGGTGACGAGAAACGTTGCTGGCACCAGACCCGATGGTGCATGAGGCCGTCTGGAGCGAGACAAACTCGTCTGGCCCGAGGCGTAAGACCGCTCGACCGGGATACCGACGATCAAGCGATGCAGCCTTCGGTGAGCCAAGTACGTCAGAAGAGTCTGCAGCAGCTTGCACCCGAAGGCTTAGCCGCAAGTTGGTGTTAGCCCGAATGGTGTCATTGACTGCGCCTGCTGGACGTTGCGTGGCCAACACGAGATGCACGCCGAGGCTCCGTCCCCGTTGAGCGATACCAATAAGCGCACTGACAAAATCAGGAAGTTCCTTTATCATGGTGGCGAACTCGTCGATGATGACAACCAACCTAGGCAGGTTCTCTTGGTGTGCGAGTGGGCGATACTTCTTGATGTCGTCTGCCCCGCCGGCATGCAGGACACGTTCTCGATGTTGGAGTTCTGCTTCCAAACAGGTGAGTGCTCGTTTCCCTAAGCCGGCATCGAGATCGGTAACGAATCCAACGGTGTGGGGGAGTGCATCTAACCCGGTAAACGCCGCTCCGCCTTTGTAGTCGATCAACACGAAGTTGACTTCGTCTGGGCCATGCGATGCCACCATCGAGCAAATCAGGGTTCGCAAAAATTCACTCTTGCCCGAGCCCGTTGTCCCAGCGATCAGCGCATGCGGTCCATCGGCAATCAGGTCGATGCTGACGTGGTCGGAGCCGACGACCCCCAGGGTGGCCGAAAGCTGTGTTGTCTTGGTGCCCCACGAAGATCGCACATGATCGATCCAAGCGTGAGCCGATGGTTGACCGGCAAGGAGTAACTGGCCAAGTCGAACACTTGGGGGTAGTGCACTGCTGTCGTCGAGTGCAGCGCTGTCTCGGTGGCGGGCTAGGGCAGACGCGATGCGGCGTGCTTCGGTGAGCGACATCCCCGAAGGAACGATGCCAGTCAGACGGGGTGTTGCTACCGATGCTGAACCCCCCTTGGTGCCATTGCTGTCAGGACGTTGAGTGGAGGTTGAGGTTGAGGTGGAGGTTGAGGTTGAGGTGGCAAACACCTGCAGTTCGGCGTTGAGCAGGTCGGTGAAAATGACCGATTCGGCCCGGTGAGGAATTCGATCAATTCGGTCGGCAGCAACGAGCATGGTGAGCCACTTCGGATACTCAGCCATCCACGACCTGATGGTGGGATGCTCCAGCAACGTGACATCGTCGATCACGACAATGGTCCAAGCCGGATTGCGCTCAAGGTCATCTGTAACCGAACGGACGGTTTCCACGGTGGCACTCATCAACGGGTCGCTATCGAGGCGAACAT
>JANMEI010000271.1:0-7315 GCA_031376865.1 Acidimicrobiia bacterium
CCCGGCTCATATGGTTCCACCTGGTCAACGAAGAGCGACGATACTAAGTGTGCTGACGTTGATGTCCAATCCGCAAAGCCAACTCCGACCACCTTGGCCATGTCATCTTTGTAATAGACATCAACGGCAAGCAACATCCTCGCACCAGTCGATTCGCTACTCACGTGCCCTTGTAGTTCAAGATCTGCCGAAGCGTATGAACCACTTCAACAAGATCTCGCTGGTTGGCCATCACTTGGTCGATGTCCTTGTATGCCGAAGGAATCTCGTCGATCAGCGCGTCGGCCTTCTTTGATTGCCAGACGCGATCACCCATCTGCTCGCGCAGATCAGCAGCGGTGTGTCGACGCTTCGCTTCGGACCGACTCATCAACCGTCCAGCGCCATGACTGCACGAGTTCCACGACAACGGATTGCCTAATCCTTTGACCACATACGATCGCGTCCCCATGGATCCAGGAATCAACCCAAGGTCACCTTTGCCGGCTTTGATTGCACCCTTACGGGTAATCCACAGTTCGCGCTGCTCACCGTTAACCATGTGAGTCTCTCGATCCGCATAGTTGTGATGGCAGTTGATTCGCTGCTGCTCGGGCCAACGGCGGCGACCCATCGGACTCGACTCCGTCCCTCCGCTCGCCACTCGATCGCCGCGCCCTTTTCGGACGTGCTTCACAAACGTTTCTATCGCAGCATCGAGCATGGTCTCTCGGTTGGCAAACGCATATGCCTGTGCCCAGATCATATCGGTGATGTACGCATCAAACTCTGGCGTGCCTTGCAAAAACCATGCCAAGTCAAGATCTCGAGGCGCGTCGGGCACGTGGCGCGCCAAGTTCTTTGCTCGACTGATATGCCGTTGCGCCAACGTGTTGCCGACGCCGCGAGAACCCGAATGAAGAAACAGCCAGACACGATCCTGCTCATCGAGGCACACTTCAAAAAAGTGGTTACCCGACCCAAGCGAACCGAATTGCTTCACGGCCTTGGTAGCCAGATCGCCGGTCACCGAATCGGGCATGCCGTATGTGGCAAACCAGCGATCTGCGGCACGCGACCCCTTTGAGCCTCGTTGGTGGCCTTGACCGATCCCTGCTGGGACGGCCTTTTCGATCGGACCAAGCAACCCGTCGAGCGATTGCGGAAGATCGTCTGCACACAGATCAAGTCGAGCCGCAGCCATGCCACAACCCACGTCGACCCCTACCGCGCTCGGGATGATTGCCGACGACGTTGGCACGACGCTGCCGACCGTTGCACCAATGCCAATGTGGGCGTCGGGCATTAGGGCAACATGCCCGGTAACGACCGACAGCGCGGCGGTTCGGTGAGCTTGGTCGATGGCACCTTGTTCGAGATCGGTTGCCCACGAGAGCAGCCGCGGGGTGATCAAGTGGTGAGCGGAGGGACGGAGCGAACCCGCAGGGTCGCCCCCATCAGCACGGGTGATTTCCTTATGTTGTGAATCCATTGCGTCACCTCCGTGACAGACGAGGGCTCGAGATGAGCGGCAAGCAGTCTGCCCGATCGCCGCAGCTAGATGCCCGGAATTGCTGGGCTCACATGAATCTAGGCAACGACGACCCGATTTCGACCGGCGCGTTTTGCGCGATACAACGCTGCATCGGCCCGAGACAGCACGTCCGGAAGCGCTTCGTTACTATCTGCGCGTACGATTCCAAAACTAGCGGTTAGGCGTACATCCGGGCCGATGCACGTCCAGTCGCAGGATTCAATCAACCGTCGAACCGTTTCGCATTTCTCGGCTCCTGCATCTGACGAGTCACCGGTCATCACCAACAGAAACTCTTCACCGCCAAACCTGAACACAGAATCGCCTGGCTCAAGCGCCTGTTCCAGTAGCTGAGCAGTTCGCATGAGGACTGCGTCTCCTGCAGCGTGACCGTAGGTGTCGTTCACCACCTTGAAGAGATCAAGATCAAGGAAGGCAACGGAAATCGCCAACCCATCACAGGCAGATCCGCGGAGCAGATCGGTCAGTACTTCATCAGCGGCGCGTCGATTTTTGAGTCCCGTCAGAGAGTCTTCTCGAGCAGTTTGGTGAAGTTGATCGCGTTCTCGTTGCAATCCAACAGCACGTAATTCTTGCATCTCTGCTTCCAGTTTGGCGCGTTCGGCCGCCCCCTCAGCCCGCTCCACATCCAACCGAGCCAACAGAACACGCGCCTGTCGCTCAGCGAGCTGGGCTGTGTGCTCCCGTTCAAGTAACACCCGCTGTTCGAGGTGATGGAGCGCTCGAGCAAAGTTCCCGATAGCCTTTGATGACAGGTAGCAGGCATCATGAGAAGCAATTGCCAGGTTGTGGCCATGGCTCAGAAGGAGCTGATGTTCATCGCTTTCCAGCAGCTCAAGGGCATCGATATGCCGATCTCTCGCCACTAGCAATCGAGCATCATCTAAGTCTGCATATATTACCAACCGTTCGACATCATGTTCGAGCGCCGCTGCACGATAGTGGTGGATCTGAGCTTCGGCGGCTTCAAGATCTCCGCGTATCAGCGACACACTTGCCCGATTGCAGTTGGCCCACGTTTCGTGCGCACTGCTTCCGGCTTCATGAGCAACTTGAAATGCTCGGTTTACCAACAGTTCCATTTCGTCGGCAAACACCAACGCTGCTTCCCGGTCTCCGGCGGCCAATCGTTGTTCAGCGATAACGCCAACTAGATGCGAGGTGTCGTTCAACGCCCAAAACATCTGTCGAACATCGTTAGCTGCGCGAGCAGCGGTGAAGCTCTCATCGAGAAGTTGTCGGGCTTGGGTGACCTCTTGGATTACCAAATAGTGGAGGCTCAATGTTGCCAGAGCAGCCGCTTCGCTCGAATGATCTCGAAGTTCGCGGGCCAGATCCACCGATTGAAGGCCCAACTCGAAGGCATCACTAACCAATCCCAAGCGGTAGTAGCTCCGTGTCAAACACACCATGGCGATCAATTCGCTCTGAGGATCTCCGAGTAGCTGCGCGAGGGCAAATGCTTGTTGTGATAACTCAACGCAACGGTCGAACTCCGGAAAGCCGAATAGGTTCTTGATCAACGAGCAAAGCGCTTGGACACGCAACGGACCATCAGCGTCGGTTGTGGCAACCAGCGCTTCTTCAGCCAACAATTGGCCACCGCGATGATCGCTTACCTGGTAGCGCACCTCAGCTGCTTCGATGAGCGATCGGACGCGAACAACGCGAGGATCACCGAGCGATACTGCTGCCTTGTCCAACGTCGTGATCATCTCAACCACTATCGGCGTTTTTTTCTCATGCGTTGAGAGCGTTGTTCGGTTTCAGGTTTTCTCGGTATGAAAAGCTGAATCCTTCGACCACGTTTGTGACAACCTCATTTGCGTGAGTTTGACCGCCCTTGGGTTAGTGATCTTGGCCGGCCTCATTCACGCCATCTGGAACCTTGCCGCGAAACACGCATCTGGCGGTGTGGCGTTTAGCGCGTTGTCGAGTTGTGCTGCTGTGTTGTTGTGGGGGCCGCTCGGGATGCCGGTGTTGCTTTCGGAAATACCAAACTTCCGGATTCAGCAGTGGGCTGCTCTCGTGGGAAGCAGCGTGTTGCACGTCCTGTACTTCGCCGCCCTGTTGCGTGGCTACGAAGTTGGCGATCTCTCGGTGGTGTATCCGATCGCGAGGGGCAGCGGTCCGCTGATCACCGTCGCCGTGTCGATGCTGTGGCTGAACGAACGACCAGGAGTGTATGGCGTCATCGGTGTACTTATGATTATTCTCGGCGTGGTGTTGATAGCCCGTTCGTCGGCACACACACCTTCCGAAAAGCGACTGTCGGCCGGGGTCAAGTTTGGGCTTCTCACCGGCGCCACGATTGCGGCGTATTCCGTGCTCGATGGATACAGCGTCAAGCGACTATCGATTTCACCAATCGCCTATGACTACGGTTCGAACCTGTTTCGAATCGTGCTGACTGTTCCACTTGCCTGGTTTGTCCTCACGAAACGGGCTCGGCCCATTGCGGAGACCCCGCGCCTCTATATACGTGCAAATCTGAAGTGGGCCGCGCTCGTTGGGTTGCTCTCACCGCTTGCTTACATGTTGGTGCTTCAGGCGGCGACGCTGACGGACTTATCAAAGGTCGCCCCCGCCCGAGAAGTGTCGATGTTGTTCGCCACGCTGTTCGCGGGAACGCTCCTCAAAGAAGAAGGGATCGTTCTTCGTTTGGTTGGAGCTGGGGCTATCGGCGCCGGGGTGATCTTCATCGCTCTCAGTTAAGAACTGCTGACCACGGGTGAAACTTGGTTCAGGTTTATCGGGCTCCGGTGGCGTACCGGGCTGAAGCAAGCTTCAGAGACAACATCCACTGCCGGGCAAGAAAGTCTCGACGCCGTTAAAGCTCGGCTTGAAAAGTTCAATCAGCCGAAAGGCTGAAACGGGTGGCACTGAACGTCAGTTCACTAAGTCGCTGACCAACGCGATCCAGAGGTCCTCTAACTTGACGGCTGTCCCGGTGAGTTCTTCAAGATCGAGTCGCAGCAAGCGAAGCTTCATGTCTTGATCGGCGCGGATTGCTGCTTGCAACACTCGGGTGGCACCCGCCGCCTGCGCACGGAAATCTTGTGTTGGAAGCAACGGCACAACGAGTGACGGATTGTCTGGCAATCGATCAATCGCGTCTTGTAACAACTCATCCCAATGAATCGCCGCGCCCCGCTCCATGGAGTCGGCGAGCTTGGCGCGTTCCGCTTTGCGATGGAGTGCGAGCGGGATGCGATATCCGCGCAACACCGCGCCTGCATGATGTCGATGGACGACCGGTTTTTTGATTCCATCATCGGTGGTTGGGACTGGACGAGCGCGGCGAGCACGGCTGTCGACGCTGAGAGGCGATTCAGTAGTGAGCATGAAGAAATCATCGGCGCGTTGTTCGTCAGGCTTGAGTAATTTCTTCAAGAATTTTTCCGGTCAGGCGTACAATCACTCTCAGTAGCGATCAACCACCATCGCACTCACCAGGGCAACCGTGCTTCTCTGCAGGCAATAGGTCGTAGTGAGCATCTGGCTACCCTCATCGGCTTCGTCACCACCGACTATTACTCAGTGCACGATTCGCATTTGCAGTTCGCCACAGGATCGGCTGTGGGTCCAACTGCTCTAACAACGGTTCCCTTGACGATGCCGACTCCGAAGTTAGAGGTCGCCGCTCGCAGACCGCCTTCCTCTTTGGCAACCCCACCACACTATTTTGTTCACTGGGTCGCGCACTCCGTATGTGTACAGGTATCTCAAGCCTGCTGTGGCTATCGCAGAGTCTCTCCCCGTTCCTGCGGCCGGTCTCCACGTCACTGCTCGCTCATCACGAGGCACGCCCTTCGGCTCTCTGACTCAGGTGGTCGTGCGATCTTTCAGTCGTGCAGTCCTCTCCTCCACCGACGCCGCTGAACCAAGGCTCATGGCTGTAGCCACGCGCGATACTTTTCGCAGAACCGGCGAACTCGTGGTGCCTGCGGCAAGGGTGGCTCAGACCCGGCTGCAAGCGACTCGGTAGCCACCTAGGGGTGTCTCAGAAGACTCAATCGGCCCCGAATCCGCTGCACGTTGCTCTCCCCTGCCTCAGGTTCTTCAACGCGCGATATATACACATAAGAACTCCGCATTTATCCCGAAAATAGAGCTTTCCGGTGGTTCTCGCGCAGGTGAAAACTGACGAGGTTGACCGGTGAGTTTCCATCGCGATGGTGGAGAGGCGTCGCTGTTTCTCAGTTCGATCAGTAAGTGCTCAGGAAATCTTCCTAGACCTATGTCGGCGGTCACGGGGTGCAATAGGCCGAACGACTCATTTCGCAAAACGCACCCAAGGAAACGCTTAAGCGCCTCATGCAGGTTGACGAATCCCTGGATCATGTTCAGGAAACCTGCGCAACTCGAAGCACCGCGCCGTTGGAATCGTCCAGCGGCGTTTGTCGCGCTCGTTGCCATTCTGTCTTCCCTTCTTGCTGTGCTTGCGCCGGCACCTCCGGCCTCTGCAGTCACTGCGTTTACGTCGAAGTTCCAAGCAAACGTCACCGGCGACATCGTCTTCGCAGCGAACCACAACATGACCTGTTTGACAGGCTGCGAAGCCCAGGGAGCCAACGCCGCGGCCATGAGCTACACCGACACGGATGGAACGCTAGCGAGCGCTCTGCAGGGCGGCGGGACAATCGCCACGTTTAACTCGACCACTGCTGACGTCGTTGTACCAGCTGGTTCGACAGTTCTGTTCGCCGGCTTGTTTTGGGGCGCCAACACCAACCAAGGAGCTGGCGGAAGTACAGCACCAACGGTTGCTGACGCAAACAAGATCTTGTTCAAGACGCCAGCAATGACTGGCTACTCAACGGTCACTACTCTTGCTGCGGACTTCGATACCGACACCACCTACAGCACCACATTCCCGATCATCCATGGCTATGCCAACGTCACCTCGTTGGTCCAAGCTGTACCAAATGGCGGCAACGGTACGTACGGCGTCGCCAACATTCAATCCGGTACGGGTACTTCCGGTCTTGGTGATTGGGGTGGCTGGACTCTGGTCGTCGCCTTCTCAAACCCCACGGAACATCTGAGAAACCTCAACGTTTTCAACGGATTCAACCGGCTCGTCGGCGGACAAACGCCAACGACCGTCGACATCCCTTTCGGTCCCTTCGTGACACCGGTCATCGGCCCAGTGAACGCCAAAATCGGATTTGTTGCCCAGGACGGCGACCCAGGCATTCCCGGCGATTTTGCGAACATCAACTCGGGATCAGTCTGCACAGGCACTGGCACAGCAATCACCGATGCCGCTAACCCCGCCAACAACTTCTTCAACTCATCGATCACCAACCTTGCCGCGAATATCAACACTCGAAATCCCAATCCCGCAATCACATGGGGATACGACGCTGACGTGGTTCTTGCCAATGGCATCCTGCCAAATAGCTCTTCAACCGCATGCGTCCGACTGGGCACCACGGGGGACTCGTATTGGCTTGATGCAGTGACGACATCTATCGATCTGCCGCAGCCGATCTTGAATGCAACGAAGACAAGCGTCGATGTCAATGGTGGCAACCTGAACCCTGGTGACACGATCGAGTACACGATCAATATGACCAACGCCGGTGACGACATCGCCACCAACATCGTGTTGGCCGATCCGCTTCCGCTGGGTCTCACCTACGTTCCGAACTCACTGTCGATCAGTGCAGGAGCCAACGCTGGCGCCAAGACCGATTCCGCAGCCGACGCTGACCAGGCCAACTTCACGGCGAACACGGCAAACTTCTTCCTCGGTACCGGCGCCACAAGTACAGC
>JANMEI010000277.1:0-5367 GCA_031376865.1 Acidimicrobiia bacterium
CAATGATCCTCGACGTGGTTGGAAAGCCCATCACGGTGAAGGGGCTCTGGTCAACTGCGACTCCGGGCTCCGAAGAAACACTCCTGGTTCAATCGGTGCTCCAATCGCTCAGCAAAGAGCAATGTGACGTACTCCAACAGACAGCGCTTGAACCGATGAACGGGACCACCGAATGGACCTTCACTGACGCATGTGCGATTCTCAACAAGTTGTTTGCGGACAGGGAGTTCTCCACCAAACCGACGTATCAACTCAACGAGTACTCAATGTCGACCGGAGCTGCCCCACAAGGTAGCGACCAGGTGCTCAATGCCATCCTTCCCGACCTGACTGTGCAATTGATTCTCGACAACGGCAAGTGGTATCTCAACGGCATTCGGGTCAATCGCCAACTCTTCACCTACAAGTTTTGAACTCAATTTTCAGATCCGCTGTCTCGTCGCGTGTGTCGGGCGAACGTTGGGCCTACGTCGTTCGGTGGCAGATCGTCGCCCACGAACCGTTCTGCAGGAGGGCGCCGACCCCGCCTTGCGGCAACGCCACAAAAGCGGTCGAGGGTGGTGATGGAAGCGCGGGAAGGACAGATATGAACCCGCCGGAGTCGCTGTAGCGCTGAACGGTGGTGATGGCTCCGTGAGTGGACAACAGCAGCAACCCACTTCCGTCCGGAAACGCCGCTCGAAGCAGTTGGGTTGGGTTTCGCTGACTGCCAAAATGCGGTGCGAAGCTTGACGGATCGACATTGAGGACAGGGCCGACATTCCACTTTCCAGTCGCGATGTTGAAGGATGCGAACGATGTCTTTCGAGTTTCGTCAGCCTTGTCGGCTTGGTCTACACCCACAATGGTCACTCGTGATCGCCCGTATACGACGAGCAGGTTTCGATTGACGAATTCAACCGGCGCGCTCGGCATGGGAGTCCACTTCATCGTTCGCAGGTTCAACGCAAGGTGCTCACCTGATGCCTGCACCACGATGATTCGCCCCGGTCCTGGCGCTCCGCTCGACACCCATGCTGCGGATGACTCATAGTCGATCCGAAAGGGCGGCGACGGTGCGAGTACTCCCTGTCTCGTGCCTGACCGATCCGCGACCTCCACTGGGTTCGTAGTCCCGCGAGGCCCGTCGAGATAGATCGCAACGATGTGCTTCGGTGTTTCGACTAGCAACGGCGGGTTCTTTTGGATCCGCATGACCCAACCCTGCCTCCAGCGTTGCGTCCGTGGGTCGAACAAAGATGGAGTGTGACTTGTAAACAGCAGCGAGCCATCCGTCGTCACCGCCATGGATTGCGGGCTTGATTGCGGACTGTCAGACATCATTTCCCATAGTCCGCTTGAAAGATCCATGACGGCCCCGCTGAGTTGCACGTTGTTCCCACCGCCACCGTCGCCGCCCCACACGGCAACGTGCGTCGAAGTCACACGGATCTTTCCTCCGTCACGGCGGCCGAGAGGTGTTGACGAAATAGTCCACCGTTCGCAGGTCGACATGGCACGCCGGGTGGAAGGGGACTGAGCTGCAGCACTTTCGAGTAACAGCACTCCCACAGAGCAACACGTCAGTGCGGCTAAACCTCGAACTACGACGCTAGCTCGTCGACCCATACGCGATTATACCAGTCACCCACTCCCGGCTGCTCCAGCTTTGAATGCGGTGGTGAAGCAACCCGCTTAGGCGAACCCCAACGGGGAAGACATTGTCGAGCATCACCACCCGACTTTGCTTGATATATGTGCGGACCATCGATGTTGCGGTCGTATTACGGAACAGGCACGCACCCTCGGAGACAGGGTGCCGTTGCGAATCATTCCATAGTGGACTGCTCGCTTAACAACGAGACCACGTCTCTTCCTCGATCGCTGCGCCCACGGTCGGCGTTACGGGGCAGGGTCAGTAAACGATGTCGAGTGCGTATCGGAGTGCTTGGTCGAGTTGTGAGCGTTTGATTTCGTCGAGGGAACCTACAGGTCGTTCGTCGAGATATTCGAGCGGCACGGTGAGCACGTTGTCGCAGTTGATCACACAGGTTTCTGGGAGCCCTTCGTCGGGACCGATTTCGACTTCCGATTTCATCCCGCGAATTGTGCGGGTAATCGGAGCGCACGTCACTGCGTTACGAACTGATATCGCTGCGTCACGGGTGAGAATGCACACTGGGCGCCGTCCGGCGGGGTCGCCGAGATCGGCCCAGAAAATATCGTTTCGAGCTACCACGCTGCTGCAGTTTTTGCTGCGAGCCGAGCAGCGGATCGGATCAGAGCTGCATCGGGTGGCTGGCGTTTGTAGGCCGCGACGAGTTCGATGTCATTAGTGCGTTCGTTGTCAGCATCAATCACCGCTTGCGCGCCGCGGCGCAGCAGTTCTGAGCGGTTTGTGTCGAGTGCTTTGGCAATTCGGTCGAGATGTTCGACCAGGTCATCGTCAAGCTGAACCAGGACTTCTCTTCTCGGCATGACCATATGCTATCCCATATGGTCATATCCCCGCTACCCGCTTGGCCGCTACCCGGCATTCCGGGGCACGCTACTTGCCCGTTGTTGATCATGGCCTTGAGTCGCAGGACGCCACTCAGAGTTAGTCGAATCGGGGACGACTGCGCAACGCTCGCTTGAGCTCCGCGAAGTCGGGGTTCTTCGCAATGTAGGACAGGTGATCCCACATCTCGCCAGCCGCTTCACCCTTTGGCGCAGCGGACAGTACCGGCCCGAACAACGATGGTCCGTCGGGGGGCGCATATGTCACAATCGGCGTACCAACATCCTTGCCGGTTCGTGACAAAGCCAACGCGGTCGAGGCGCGGATCTGGGCATCCCACGCCTCGTTGTCGGCCTGATCAGCCAATACAGCATCGTGGCCGAGCTCTTTCAGGGCGTACGCGATTGCTGCATTGTCCTTATCAAACACTTCGCCCATTTGGTCCGGGTGAAGTGTGGTGCCAAACGCGGTGTAGACACCGTGAACAGCCTCATGTCCCGACGCATCACGAACTGCCGCGGCCACACGCAACAGCCGAAGACCTCGACCGTGGCTGACGGCGGCGCGCTTCGCGTAGTCGGGATCCAGGGTCTTGCCTTCGTTTATCACCTTCAGCGAGATGAAGTTCCAATGCACCTTGATGCCACGAACTTGGGCAACCTCGGTCATCCACCGGGAGGTAATCCAAGCCCACGGACATACCGGATCAAAGAAGAACTCGGCGTCGAAGGACGAGTCCGCAGCATGTGCCAAAGCAAGATCGATTTCGGTCGGCAATTCACTCATCTCCCCAGACTGTCAGGTTCACGGCCGCAAAGCTGACAGTATCGAGAAGTGAATGAACGCCCCGTAACACTCAGTGCCGGCCTTCCCGAGACTCGCCTTGACCCAGAGCCTGCGCCGCTTCTGGCCGCGTTGGCTGCGGCCATGGCGCTCCCCGATGCAGCTGAACGACGCGATGCCGTATCAGCAGTAGTGGCGACAGCTCCCACATTTCTTGACGGATGGGCACGCCTCAGCGAACTGGGCCGCGATCCCATTGAGCGATATGCAGCTGCCCGAGTGGGCTATCACCGCGGGTTGGATCGTCTGCGCGGCAGCGGCTGGCGGGGCAGTGGCTACGTCAGGTGGCGTCACGAAGCCAACCGCGGTTTCCTTCGTGCGCTCGATCAACTGCGTGCGTCAGCCGAAGAAATTGGTGAAACTGACGAAGAAGCCCGTTGTGCATTGTTCCTGTTGCAACTTGATCCTGATTGGCCACGTATTGCCCCCGAGGCTCACCTGTGAGCATCGTCGACCAACCGTTTTTGGCGCAGTTGGCCGACCTCGCCGATTCAATCAGCATGCCGCGATTTACCGCACAAGACTTTGCTATCGAAACGAAACCCGATCGTACTGAGGTCACCATTGCTGATCGCAACACCGAAGAAGCGTTGACCTCGGCGATCTTGGATCGCTTTCCCGATCACCAGGTATTGGGTGAAGAGTTCGGAGTCAAAGGCAACGATCAGTCCGGGTGGCGGTGGATCATCGACCCAATCGACGGCACCTCAAACTTCACACGCGGCGTTCCGGTGTGGGCAACCTTGATTGCCGCCGAACACAACGGGGTTTTGCAAGCGGCGATGGTGTCGTGCCCGGCGCTCCATCGGCGGTGGTGGGCTATTGCTGGCCAAGGTTCCTATGCGGATGGCAAACGAATTCACGTCAGCAAAGTAAGCGAACTGACAAATTGTTTCATTTCGTATTCGGATGGCTATTGGACGGACCTTGACCGCCGAGCAAAGTTGCAAGTACTGCTGGCACAGTGTGGTCGTGAGCGCAGCTTCGGTGACTTTTGGCAGCACATGCTGGTGGCCGAAGGAGCGATCGACGCTGCGGTTGAACCCATCGTCAGCCTGTGGGACCTAGCGGCCATCCAATTGATTGTCGAAGAAGCAGGCGGACGATTCACCTCGCTTGATGGTGTGCCCCGTGCCGATGCTGGCAGCGCCGTTTCTACCAACGGAGTACTGCACGACACCGTGTTGGCCGCTCTGTGACCCTTCGATTAGTAACAAGCAATCTGCTGCACGGCCGATCGCTCGAGGATGGCCAGGTTGACATCGAGCGTATGACGTCGTCGTTGGCGTCACTCAACGCGAACGTGATTGCCATGCAAGAAGTCGATCGGTATCAAACACGAAGTCACGGTGTCGATCTCGTCGCTGCACTCGCAGATTCGATTCCGGGTGCCAGTTGGCGTTTCGTTCCAGCGATCATGGGCGTGCCGGGGGAGACGTGGCGCCCGGCGACCGACAACGATCCGGCCAGCGGACACGACCTGCCGACGCCTCCCGCTACTCAACCCGCCTACGGAACTGGATTACTCACCACATTGCCGGTTGAGAGTTGGCACGTCATCAGAGTCAACCCATTCCGGTTCAAAGCTCCCGTGTTCATACCGGGCATCAACAAGTGGATGCTGATCGACGACGAACCCCGAGTCTGCATCGCTGCCGTTGTCGAGTTCGAAGGACAACGCATGACCGTCGCTGGTACCCACGCATCGTTCGTGCCCGGTTGGAACGTTCCGCAACTTCGACACATCACACGCGCGCTTCGGAAGTTGCCGGCTCCGCGAATACTGCTGGGCGATCTCAATCTCCCCTCGCCACTTCCGGCAAGAGCCGTTGGTTGGCAGGCACTTGCGAAAGGGCTGCCGACGTTTCCAAGCCCGTCACCCAAGATGCAATTGGATCACGCTCTCCTTGATGACCCAGCTGAACGGCTGTCACCCCGGGTAAACGCGACCGCTCAACGCCTCCCGTTCAGTGACCATTTGGCGTTGATGGTCGACATCGGCTGAGGGTTCCGTTAGTCTGACCTCGTCGCAACGAGCAACACCA